>JALYUK010000337.1 GCA_030853805.1 Actinomycetota bacterium
CGCCGATCGGTAGAGTGGAGGATGCCGGCGTGGGTGATAACCCGTGCCACGCAGCCCAGCAGGGCGCGCCGGGTCCATCAACAGACCATTTCCGATCAGTCACGCCATTGCCGTGACAGAGGGAGAAGCGCACATGTCATTCGATTACCAGGTCAAAGACCTAGGCCTCGCCGAAGCGGGCCGCCACCAACTCCGTCTCGCCGAGCACGAAATGCCCGGCCTGATGTCCCTGCGCGAAGAATTCGGCACGAGCAAGCCCCTGGCCGGCGCCCGCATCGCAGGATCGCTGCACATGACCGTGCAGACCGCCGTCCTCATCGAGACCCTCACTGCGCTCGGCGCCGATGTGCGTTGGGCCTCGTGCAACATCTACTCCACCCAGGACGAAGCAGCGGCCGCTGCCGTGCTCGGCCCCAACGGCACCCCCGACGACCTGCAGGGCGTTCCCGTCTTTGCCTGGAAGGGCGAGACCCTCGAGGAGTACTGGGCCTGCACCGACAAGATCCTGACCTGGCCCGGCGGCGAAGGCCCCAACATGATCCTCGACGACGGCGGCGACGCCACGATGCTCGTTCACAAGGGTCGGGAGTGGGAACTGGCCGGTGGCGTGCCGCCGACCACCGAGGACGACACCGAAGAGTTCTCTGTCTTCAAGGAACTGGTCCGCGCCACCATGGTGACCGACCCGACCAAGTGGACAACGATCTCCAAGGGCATCCTGGGAGTCACCGAAGAGACCACCACTGGCGTGCACCGCCTGTACGAGTTGGCCCGCACCGGTGAGCTGCTCTTCCCGGCGATCAACGTCAATGACTCGGTCACCAAGTCCAAGTTCGACAACAAGTACGGCTGCCGCCACAGTCTCATCGACGGTCTGAACCGCGCCACTGACGTGCTCATCGGCGGCAAGGTTGCCGTGGTCTGCGGCTACGGCGACGTCGGCAAGGGCAGCGCCGAGTCCCTGCGCGGCCAGGGCGCCCGCGTCATCGTCACTGAGATCGACCCCATCTGCGCGCTCCAGGCCGCGATGGAGGGCTACCAGGTAGCTCAGCTGGATGACGTCGTCGACGTCGCCGACATCTTCGTCACCACTACCGGTTGTTACGACGTCATCAGCGCCGAGCAGATGTCGAAGATGAAGAACAAGGCGATCGTGGCGAATATCGGCCACTTCGACAACGAGCTCGACATGGTCGGCCTCGCCCGCACCCCCGGCATCGTGAAGACCGAGATCAAGGCGCAGGTGCACGAGTGGACCTTCGAGTCCGGCAACAGCATCATCGTTCTGTCCGAGGGTCGTCTGATGAACCTGGGTAACGCGACGGGCCACCCGTCCTTCGTGATGTCCAACAGTTTCGCGAACCAGACGATCGCGCAGATCGAAATCTTCACCAAGCCCACCGAGTACGACAAGCAGGTCTACGTGCTGCCCAAGCACCTGGACGAGAAGGTCGCCCGTCTGCACCTCGACGCGCTCGGCGTACGCCTGACCGAACTGTCCAAGACCCAGGCCGAGTACCTCGGTCTGGACGTCGCCGGCCCGTACAAGCCGGAGCACTACCGTTACTGAGTCCGACTGATCGGATCTGCATTCAACGCAGGTGGCCGCCCGGGGAATACGTTCCCTCGGCGGCCACCTTGGCGTGAGGACCGTGTGAGAAACTGACGCGCTATTGATCAATCAGAGGGAGAGCTACGCGATGCCAATGCGGGGAAAGGTGCTGATCGTCGACGACGATCCATCGCTGGCGGAGATGCTCGGCATCATTCTGCGGGGTGAAGGCCTCGAGACAGCGCACTGCGCGGACGGGGCCGCCGCGGTCAAGGCATTTCGCGAGGCTGCCCCGGATGTCGTTCTGCTGGACGTGATGCTTCCCGGGATGAGCGGGGTCGAGGTGTGTCGTGCGATCCGGGCAGAATCGGTGGTCCCCATCGTGATGCTTACTGCACGCACCGACACGATTGACGTCGTTGCGGGGCTGGAGTCCGGCGCTGATGACTACGTCACGAAGCCGTTCAAGCCGCAGGAGCTCATCGCACGGGTGCGCGCGCGGCTGCGTCGGACCGATGAGCAGGAGACCGAGCATCTCGTGCTGGGCGACCTGAGTATCGATGTCTCCGGTCACAAAGTTGGTCGTGGCAGCGAGAATATTTCGTTGACACCCCTGGAGTTCGACCTGCTCGTCGCGCTTGCGCGCAAGCCATGGCAGGTCTTCACCCGGGAGGTGCTTCTGGATCAGGTATGGGGCTATCGGCACGCCGGTGACACCCGACTGGTCAACGTCCATGTACAACGACTGCGGTCCAAGGTCGAACGCGATCCTGAGAACCCCACCATCGTTCTCACGGTCCGCGGGGTCGGCTACAAGGCAGGCCCGGCGTGAGCCCGTCAACACACTGCACTGCTTCATCGCAATGAAGTCCCAGCAGCCGCGAGCGACGTGGTCCTCGCGGATCAACGCCGGATGGCGGCTGCTGCGGCGGGCCTGGCGGCGGTCGATCCACATGCGGGTCATCACGATCACCGTCACGGTGGGAGCGGTGCTCACCTTCGTGCTCGGCAGCTACATGTATCAGCGCATCGCCGACGGTCTCGTGGCCAACAAGGTCATCTCCTCCGAGCAGGATGCGCTTGCCCACCGCTCGCAAGCTCAGGCGACCCTGAGCGCGACCGACAAGACCGACCACGGCACCCTCCAGCTGCTGGTTCAGGGCGCCGTGACGGCAGCCGCATCGCCGGGTGACGATCTCTCTCGTCGGGTCATTTTCACCCACGGTCTCGGCACGATCATCCAGCGTTTGCCGCGGGTCAGCACAGGGCCGAAGAACATGACCATCCCACCGGCAATGATGCGCGCCGTACAGAATGATCCGACCCACCAGCAGACCCAGATCACGACGGCCCCCCGATATTCCACCGGGGACGGGCAGGTGTCTGCCGTCATTGTCGGGTCTCGGGTCACCGTGCCAGGAGCGGGCGACTACGACCTTTACCTCATCTATCCGATGGACGTCGAGGAGAGCACCCTGGACATTGTCAAGGGTGCCCTCGCGCTCGGCGGTGTGCTGTTGCTCCTCATGCTTGCTGCACTCGCTTATCTGGTCACGCGGCTGGTTGTCACGCCGGTGCGTTCGGCAGCACATGTCGCACAGCGGCTGAGCGACGGGGCGCTCAACGAGCGGATGCCGGTGCGTGGGGAGGACGACCTGGCGCGGCTCGCCACATCCTTCAACGCGATGGCCGACAGTCTGCAACGGCAGATCCGCCAGTTGGAAGACCTGAGCACACTTCAGCAACGCTTCACCTCCGACGTGTCCCACGAGCTGCGGACCCCGCTCACCACGATCCGGATGGCGGCCGACATGCTGCACGACCGGCGTGCGGATTTCGCGGAGCCGGTCGCGCGATCTGCTGAGCTGCTCAGCGGCGAACTGGATCGGTTCGAGGCATTGCTGACCGACCTGTTGGAGATCAGTCGGTTTGACGCGGGAGCCAGTTCGCTACAGGACGAACCGGTCGATATTCGTGATGTGGTGCGCCGGGTCTGCGACGGGTTCGAGTCTCTCGCGACCCGCAACCACACCAAACTCCGGGTGCACGGTCGACGACCGGCCGTAGCGCCGATGGACAGACGTCGGGTGGAACGGATCGTCCGCAACCTGGTCAGTAACGCGATCGAGCACAGCGAGGGACACCCCATCGACATCACGGTGGGGCGCAACGCGAGCGCTGTGGCGTTGACAGTGCGCGATTACGGCATCGGGCTGGCACCGGGTGATTCCAGCAGGGTGTTCAACCGTTTCTGGCGCGCAGACCCGGCCCGGGCGCGAACCACCGGTGGCAGCGGCCTCGGATTGTCGATCTCGCTGGATGACGCGCGGCTGCACGACGGGTGGCTGCAGGCCTGGGGAGAGCCCGGGCGAGGAGCATGCTTCCGGCTGACGCTGCCCGCCAAGACGGGAGTACCCATTGGTCACTCACCGCTGAACCTCGCACCGGACGACTCGACGATCGGGCGTGTCATGCCGCAGGCAGACAGTCTGACCATCGGCGCGCGCAGCGATGCCGGCACTGGCAACGGAGCGTCGTCCGAGTCCGGTTCCCGGGTGCAGAGATGACGTCCGGGCGAACTGCAGTGGGTGTTTGCGCGCTTGCTGTGACGGCGTCGCTGGCCCTGTCCGGCTGTGCGGGTTTGGCCACCAGTAGCGCCGTCACTGCGCAGCAGGCGATCAGCAACGACGCCATCCCGACGCTGTACGTCCAGGGTCTGCCACCTGACCCGGGGGAGTCCGCCCGTGATGCCGTGCTGGGGTTTCTGCGGGCCGGTGCGAGTTTGGACGATGACTACGGCGTCGCTCGTCAGTACCTCACGACGCAGGCCTCGACCCGGTGGAAGCCATCGGGTGCGGCGAGCATCATCACCGGTGAATCGGACCTCAAGGTCACCGCTCTGACTGCTCGAGGTGCGACCGTCACCGGTATGCAGCAGGCGACTCGCGACGCCACCGGCCACCTCGACCCGGTGATTCCGGCCGCCAGGCGCACGCTCGACGTCTCGCTGATGCGCATTGCGGGAGAGTGGCGCATCAGTTCGCTACCTGCCGACTTCAAACCCTGGCTCAGCAATGAGGACCTGCTGCGGGTCTACTCCCCACAAAAGGTATACTACCCCAGCGCGGTCTCCAAGATCCTGGTGCCCGACGTCCAGTGGTATCCGTCAGCGGGGTTGGCCACCGCCCTGGCCCGTGCTGTCCTTGCTCCGCCGCCGGCCTGGCTGCGCCCCGTACTTCGCCCGGCGAGCCTTTCCGGTGTCCGGCTGGCGATCAACGCGGTGCCGGTTGATCCGTCGACCGGCGTCGCCGGTATTGATCTGACGTCCCCCGCGCTGACCACCGACGGCGCGACCCGCACCGCTCTCTGGGCGGCGATGTCCGCCACGTTGTCGGCGGTGCCGGAGGTGACCCGGGTAGATCTCACCGTCGCCGGTAACCGACTTGCCGCGCCGAACCTGCCATCCAACCCGATCGGTGCGGCCGACCTCGGCTACCAGATCTCACAGCCCGGTTCGTCCGGTGAAATCCTGAGGAGTAGTGACGGTCTGCGATGGAAGCTGTCCAACGCTGACACCGCACTGCGTTCGCCGGACCAACCGGTCAAGCCGCCCACGCGGCTGCCGGTCATCGGGCCGAAGTTCTACGACTTCGCATCGAACGATTCCGCGAGCAGGGTCGCCGCCCTCTCCACCGATCGACGCCAACTGATGCTGTGGCTGGACCGCACGCAGCGCGCCGTGCCACCCTTCGCAGGGAACCTCACCCGACCCTCGTTCACGGGCAACACGGTCTTGGTGGCCGGCATCACCGGAGAGCCCGACCCGGACCGGTCCCAGAAGGCCAAGGGCGTCTGGGCGGTCGACACCGCTGCCCGCGGTGCACGACTGCGAGCCGTGCCGTTGGCCGCGCCGTGGCTGGGCCGGTCCAACGTGCTGGCGCTGAAGGTGTCGTTCGACGGCGTTCGGGTGGCAATGGTGGTGCGCGACGCGCGAGGGATCACCTCTGTTGAAGTCGCCGGACTGTTGCGGAACACGGGCGGAACCCCGATAGGTCTGGGCGCCCCGCGGACACTTCCGACCAGACTCCGTACTGTTCAAGACGTGACGTGGCTCGACGATGGCACCCTGGCCGTTCTCGGGCGCGGCCAGATCGGCCAGCGTCCGACGTCCGACGCGCCGCGCGTTGCCCAGGTGCCACTCAGCGGGCAGCAACAGGACTTCTCCGCTCCCCCTGGGGTCCGAGAGGTACTGGCACCGGGCACCGGACCCGCTGATCTGTTCGTTATCGATCAACGCGGCGACACGTGGACCCGACAGGGCGATAGTTGGGCCCGGCTGGAGGGCGTCGACGACCTCACCTCGCCCGGTACCTGAACCGGCAGGCATCCTCTGGGTTGTGCACACCCGGGAGCAGTCGTCCCCCTGATCCACACAGCCGGGGGGTGCAGCGCGTTGTGCTGCCGGACGCGTGGTCGGCTCTGCACATGCACCTCGCTGCGCGACTGTTCGTCGACCTCGCCGATCTTGTCGTGCCCGCAACGTGTGGGGGATGTGCAGCGCCCGGATCCACCATGTGCCGCACCTGTACGCATTCACTGCGGCGCGGCGCCCTGGCGCCCGGTTCACGGGTCGACCCGCAACCGGCTCCGGTCGGGTTTCCCAGTACCTGGGCACAGGGTGAGTACGCCGGCGTGCTCTCCTCGACGCTAAGGCGGTACAAAGACGCTGATCGCGCCGACCTGTGCGGGTGGTGCAGCGTCTTTCTGCGGTCTGCGCTGGCAACCTGTCTGAGTCAGGACGACCGCGTCCGGGGTGCGGTGGCATCGGGTGACCTGCGGATCACCTCGGTACCCTCCTCGGCGCGAGCGATGCGGGCGCGGGGGCGCGATCCGCTCTGGGAGGTCCTGCTGCGTGCCACCGATGCGACACGACCGGTGTTACCGCAGCCCGCGCGGTTGTTGCGTATCTCCAAGAGGACCCAGGACCAGGTGGGGTTGTCCGCCCACGAACGCGCGCGGAATGTGCATCGATCCATGCTCGTACCGACTGCCGCCAGGCAGCTGATCGACGGTCGTGTCGTGATCATCGTCGACGACATCGTGACCACCGGGTCGACCCTGGTGGAGGCATCCCGGGCGCTGACCGACTCCGGCGCGTCCTACGTTGTGGCCGTATGCATTGCCGCCACCCGGCGGGACCGTTACCGTCAGGGAATGGAGCACACCGCGAGTCCCCGCGAAACTGATGTGCTGCCCGCCCGGGTTGTGGGGCGGAGGTGATGTGAAGGCCTGACGGTCCGGCCAGCCAGCCAGCAGGGATCTGCCCGTATGTGCGATCAGGAGGTCGTTAATGGAGATCAGTGTGACCGGACGCCATATGGCCGTCCCCGAGCGTTTTCACCGCCACATCGAAGAGAAACTTGCCAAGGTCTCTTCGCTGGATCCAGCGGTAGGACGTTGCGAGGTGGTCATCACCCAGGAAGCCAATCCACGCCAGGCCAAGGAAGCCCGACGCATCGAAATCACCTGCTATGCGAGACGATCGGTGATTCGTGCGGAAGCGAGCGCGGACGACGAATACGCGGCGCTGGATCTTGCGACGACCCGTCTCGGCGAGCGGCTGAGGCGACAGCACGACAAGCGGCGGGTACATCGCGGTCGCCGCGTACCGGTATCGGTGGCCCGAGCCACCGCCGGTCTGACCCCGCCGGCCGAGCCCGATCACGGCGCGGCGGAGCACGAAAGCGGTCAGGACCCCCTTCCAGCGCATGTCGCTGCTCTTGGAGGTGATGAAGACTGCCCGATCGAGTTGCGCGAGAAGGTGCACCGTAGCGCTGCGATGGGAGTGGACCAGGCCCTCAAGGAGATGGAACTGGTCGGGCACGACTTCTACCTCTACCAGGATGTGGAAACCGGTAAACCCAGCGTTGTGTACCGCCGTCGCGGGTGGTCCTACGGCGTGATCGCGCTTGAGGTGGATGACGCAGAATCCAGCGCGTCTGTGGACCACAGCGAAGCCGCGGCCGGCTGACCCGCGCGCGAATCGCGGGTCTGGGGCAGAATCTCGTGTCGTGGACGATGTGCAGATCACCGTGGCAGTCGTCTCAGCACACCCGATGTACCGTCGCGGCATCGTCGCCGCGCTGCGGGAACACGACATAGAGACGGTCCGATCGGTGGCTGACGGCAATGAGCTGTCGGCCACCGATCGGTTCGACGTCGTTCTGATCGAGCTCGGGTTGCCCGGGGTGCAGACAGTACTCAGCTACGCCGGCTCGCGGACGATCATCGTGCTACCCACGAACCGGCCGCAGGCGGTTCAGGAAGCAGTCCGTGTGCAGTGTGCTGGTCTGTTACGTCGCGACGTGGCTGCCGAAGAGCTGCGGTCAGCGGTTCTCGCTGTGGCAGGGGGAACCGGATGGATCTCCCCGATCCTGGCGACGAGCGTGATCGCCCTCGCTGCGGCCGATGGCGCCGACAGTCAGCCCGCTACTCACCGGCAGCTGGCCAGCATCACCCGGCGAGAACGCGAGGTCCTCGTACAGGTTGCAGCCGGTCACTCCAATCGACGGATCGCAGCCGAGCTCTTCATTTCCGAGAACACCGTCAAGAACCACGTGCGGAGCATCCTGGAGAAACTCGATCTGCGCAGCCGTGTTGAGGCAACCCGGTACGCAGTCGCGGTGGGCCTGGTCGACCCAGCCGGAATAAGCAGTCACGGCGTGGCCGGTGGGCGTGCGCAGGTCGATCCCCGTCGCGATCGCTAGGCGCCATGCCTTCTTCCTCTTCGTCGCCCAGTGCGCCGCAACGCTCGGTGTCACTGTCGTCGGCGCGTCGGATAGCACTGGCGTCACAAGGTTTCCACCATCGTCCGGCGGGCAGCCCGGTTCGTGGCAACCCGCCCACCATGCGTTCGGTACAGGGTGTGCTGGACCGAGTGGGTGTGGTCCAGATCGACAGTGTCAACGTGTTGGTACGCAGCCAGTATCTGCCGTTCTTCTCCAGGCTCGGCCCCTATGACCGGGCGTTGTTGGACCGGGCACGCGACCGCTCGCCGCGTCGACTGGTCGAATACTGGGCCCACGAAGCCAGCCTCATCCCGCCCAGCACGTGGCCGTTGTTGAACTTCCGAATGCAACGGGCCCACAGCGATGCGTGGGGGGGCATGCGGCGGGTCGCCGTGCACTACCCGGAGTTGGTGGCTCGGGTATTGACGACCGTCGGGGCCCATGGACCGCTCACGGCGCGAGAATGTGAGCGCCGGCTGACCGCCGTCGAGGTGCGGACCACCGATGGGTGGGGATGGAACTGGTCACTGGTCAAGAATGCGCTGGAGCATCTGTTCTGGGCGGGTGAGATCACCTCGGCCGGCCGCAACACCTCATTCGAGCGGTTGTACGACCTGTCGCATCGGGTGCTGCCGGCGGGCGCGGCTGCCGGGATCCTGTCCCCGGATGCGGCCTGCGTGCAGTTGATGCGGATCGCCGCCCGCGCGCACGGTATCGGCACCGTGCAGTGCCTGCGCGACTATTTTCGGCTGACTCCCGAGCAGGCATCCCCGGCGCTCAAGACCCTGATCGAAGGCGGTGAGCTCGAGCCGGTGACCGTGCCCGGGTGGCGGCGCACCGCCTACCTTTACGTCGGGGCCGCCCGCCCGCGTGCCGTGCATGCGGTTGCCCTGTTGAGCCCGTTCGACTCGTTGATCTGGCAACGTGACCGGGTACGCGCACTGTGGAATTTCGACTACCGGTTGGAGATCTACGTTCCCGCGGCGGACCGGGTACACGGGTACTACGTGCTGCCGTTCCTGTTCGGTGAGCATTTGGTGGGCCGCGTCGACCTCAAGGCTGATCGAGGCGCGGGCGCGTTGGTCGTGCACGCGGCCCACTGGGAAGAGCACGCACCGGTGCAGGCGCGGACGGCGTTGGTGACACAGTTGCAGGCAATGGCTACCTGGCTGGGGCTGACTCGGCTCACCGGCCCGGGAATGAAGGAGATCTGATGAGCACAATCGAGCATGAGCTGGTCGTACGACGCAACGACGAGCGCAGCCGTTACGAGGCGTTCGCAGACGCCGAGATGGTCGGATTCGCTGATTTCGCGGAGTCGGCCGGTGCCGTCGTGCTGCCGCATGTCGAGGTGGACCCGCGCTTCGCGGGTCGCGGGTACGCCGGTCAGCTCACCAGGGCCACCCTGGACGATCTGCGCACCCGCGGCGTGACACGTGTCCTGGCCCAATGCCCCTACGTTCGGTCCTGGATCGCGAAACATCCCGGGTATCAGGACCTTGCGCAGTCCTGATCTCTTCGGTGGTAGTCGACGGCGAGTAGTTCGAAGTACGTGCTGTCGCTGAGCGAACCGTCGGCGCGCGTGTAGTTGGCCAGCGCGTGACCCCACTCTCGGAACCCCTTCGCGCGCAGTAAATTCTGTGAGGGGCCGTTTTCTGCGTCTGTTTCCCCTTCGATGCGGGTCAGTCCCAGCCCGTCTTCTGCGGCCGGGGTGAAGCCGTGTTCGAGGACGGCGTCGACCGCTTCACCCGCGTATCCGCGGCCGCGTGCGTCGGGGTAGAGCCAGTAGCCGATCTCGGCGCGATCGGTGACCGGCGCGCTCCGATCGAAGAGTGCTACCGACCCCAGCGCCTGGTCGGTGTGCGCGTCGGCGATGCACCACTGCAGCTGGCCGGTGTCGATCTGGCGGCATCGACGCTCGAACCACTCGTGCCAGGTGCTGTAGGTCGGTTGAGCGCCGGGGGGCATGTAGCGCAGCGCGCGACGGTCCAGCTCGACATCTTCGGATGGTTGATCGGCATCTGTCCATGCTCGTAACACGAGCCGCTGCGTCCGCAGTGTTGCAATGACGGCAGGCTCAATGCTCTGGGTCAGCCGGTCGTCGTCGGCGAGAAGTTCGAAGGTGAGCGCGCCTGACGGTGGACGGTCGAGGTGCGCCAGTACCGCGCGCTCCTGCGCCACCTGGCGGAAACCCGCGCGTCGCAACGCCCGTGCAGAGGCTCGGTTCGCGATATCGGTACCGGCCTGTAGGCGGTGCAGCCCCAGCCCGGACGCCCCCGACATGTCCGTCATGGGCGCGAAGGCATGGGCTGTCACCAGGTCCAGGGCTTCCTGCATGAGTCCGAGACCGCGTGCTGACGGGTAGAGCCAGTAGCCGACGGCACCCGTACCGCGAGTGAACGGGACCTGGAGTCCCTGGACCTGGATATGGCCGAGCGGCTCGTCGATGTCGGGGTCCGCAATGCACCAGTAGATGCCCTGCCCCTGCGCCATCCGCTCGTGCCGGGCCAGCAGCCAGGCGGTGAACGTCTCGGCGTCGGGTTGCATGTCTTCCACCATGAGCGCACTCAGTGCGTCCGGCCGAGAACGGGGTGTGTCGTCCTCGCGCCACGGTCGTAGGACGAATCTTCCGCCGTCGACGGTCGGTGGTCGGTACCACGGGCGCAACGGCCCGCGCGGTGCGCCGGCGTCCAGATGGCCCATCCACATTCCGTCCACGACGACCCCGTCGGAGACCGGATGCGGCACCGGCCACATCCCGTCCACGGTGAACCCGCAGGACCAGGCGACTCGTAAGGACCCGAAGTTGCCCCGCGCGGCGCGCCAGGTCAGTCCGGTCAGTCCCAACCCGGGCTTGTCGAGGGCGTAGCCGGCGAGCAGTGCCAGTGCCCGGCGGCAGATGCCATCGCCGCGCGCGTCCGGGTGCACTATGAACCCGACCTCGAAGGTGTCGCCCCGCCGGTCATGCAGACCGATGTTTCCGACCCATCGGCCGCCGGATTCGATCGCCCACTCGATCTGTGTGCCGGCAGCCTGCCCCGCCGCTACCGTGTCCAGGAATGAGTGGGCATCCGCTTCGGTGTAGGGCGCGGGCAGCGCGATCGCGGCCCGGCTGGCCGGATCGCGACACGCCTGCGTCATCCTCGGGATGTCACCGGGGCGATGCGAGCGTAGGGTCACCACGCCATCGGTGAGCGAGGGAACGTCAGCGGGTAGCAATGGCACCTTCTCACTAAACCATCCGTTGGATATTCGACGCACATTGATTTAGCGGCCGCCCGACCAAGGCATAAACTGATCGGTGGTATGCCCACTTACGAGGAGCTTTCGTGCCCAAAGTAGTCGAGAAGGTCCTTCGCGTCGGCGAAGGCCGGATGGTCAAGCGGTTGGCCGCTGTTGCCGAGCAGGTCAACGTCCTGGAAGAGGACTTCAAGAAGCTCAGCGACGCGGAGCTGAAGGCGGAAACCACGCAGTTCCGCAAGCGCCTGAAGGACGGTGAGACGCTTGACGACCTGCTGCCGGAGGCCTTCGCCGCCGTTCGCGAGGCCGCCCGTCGGACCATCGGCAAGCGCCACTTCGACGTGCAGATCATGGGAGGCGCCGCCCTACACATGGGCAACGTCGCCGAGATGCGCACCGGTGAGGGCAAGACCCTGGTCGCCACCCTGCCGTCCTACCTCAATGCGCTGGACGGCAAGGGCGTGCACGTCGTAACCGTGAACGACTACCTCGCCGAGTACCAGTCGGAGCTGATGGGGCGCGTGCACCGTGCGCTCGGTCTGGAGACCGGCGTGATCCTGGCTTCCATGACGCCGGAAGAACGTCGCGTGGAGTACCTCAAGGACATCACCTACGGCACCAACAACGAGTTCGGGTTCGATTACCTGCGGGACAACATGGCCTGGTCCGATGAGGAGCTGGTGCAACGGGGTCACCACTTCGCCATCGTCGACGAGGTCGACTCGATCCTGATCGACGAGGCCCGGACACCGCTGATCATCAGTGGGCCGGCCGACGAGGCGACCCGCTGGTACGTCGAATTCTCGCGCATCGTGGAGAAGCTGACCCTGGCGCCGAAGAAGGACCCGAACAACCCGGCCGAGGTCCGCGTCGGTGACTACGAGGTCGATGAGAAGAAGAAGACCGTCGGCATCCTGGAATCCGGGATTGAGAGGGTCGAGGACCTGCTGGGCATCGAAAATCTGTATGAGGCCGAGAACACGCCGCTGATCGGCTACCTCAACAACGCGATCAAGGCCAAGGAGCTGTTCAAGAACGACAAGGACTACGTCGTCATCGACGGTGAGATCCTGATCGTCGACGAGCACACCGGCCGGATGCTCGCCGGACGCCGCTACAACGAGGGCATCCACCAGGCAATCGAGGCCAAAGAGGGGGTGGAGATCAAGAACGAGAACGTCACGATGGCCACCGTCACCCTGCAGAACTACTTCCGGATGTACGAAAAGATCTCGGGCATGACCGGCACCGCGCAGACCGAGGCCGCCGAGCTGCACCAGATCTACAAACTCGGCGTCGTCACGATCCCGACGAACAAGCCGATGGTCCGCATCGACCAGGCCGACCTGATCTACGGGTCGGAGAAGGCGAAATTCGCTGCCGTCGTCGCCGACATCGCCTCGCGCCACAAGGAGGGTCAGCCGGTTCTGGTCGGCACGACCAGCGTGGAGAAGAGCGAGTACCTGTCCGAGCAGTTGCGTCGTCGTAAGGTTCCGCACGAAGTTCTCAACGCCAAGCAGCACGAGCGCGAGGCATCGATCGTGGCTCAGGCCGGCCGCAAGGGGGCGGTGACCGTCGCCACCAACATGGCCGGTCGAGGTACCGACATCATGCTCGGCGGTAACCCGGAGTTCATCGCTGTCGCTGCCTTGAAGAAGAGGGGATTGGACCCGGCTGAGACGCCCGAGGAGTACGAGGCGGCCTGGGACGAGGCACTGGCTAAGGCCGAGAAATCCGTGCAGAAGGCGCACGACGAGGTGCTGGACGTGGGCGGGCTGTACGTCCTGGGCACCGAACGTCACGAGTCGCGGCGCATCGACAACCAGCTGCGCGGTCGGGCCGGCCGCCAGGGTGACCCGGGGGAGAGCAGGTTCTACCTCTCCTTGCAGGACGACCTGATGAGGTTGTTCAACAACAAACTGGTCGAGCGTTTCATGGCCACCTCGGAGGGTGAGAACGAAGTACCGATCGAGTCCAAACTCGTCAGTCGTTCGATCCAGAGCGCCCAGGGTCAGGTCGAGAGCCAGAACTTCGAACAACGTAAGAACGTTCTGAAATACGACGACGTGCTGAATCGTCAGCGCGAGACGATCTACCGCGACCGGCGCCGGGTTCTGGAAGGCGAGGATCTGCAGTCCCAGATGCGGCACTTCGTCAACGACGTCGTCGACGCGTATGTGGACGGTGCGACCGGTGAGGGATTTGCGGACGACTGGGATCTGGACACGTTGTGGTCCGCACTGAAGGACCTGTACCCCGTCACCGTCACGGTCGCCGAGGTTGAAGAAGAAGTCGGTGGACGCTCGGGCCTGACGTCGGAGTTGCTCGGTGAAGAGCTGCGCTCAGACGCCCAGCACGCATATGACGCCCGCGAAAAACAGCTCGGCGAGCGGGTCACCCGGGAGGTCGAGCGCCGGGTGGTGCTATCGGTGTTGGACCGCAAATGGCGTGAGCACCTCTACGAGATGGACTACCTCAAGGACGGGATCCACCTGCGTCAATTCGCGCAGCGCGACCCGCTGGTCGAGTACCAGCGGGAGGGATATGAAATCTTCTCCGCGATGAATGAGGGCATCAAGGAGGAATCGGTCCAGCACCTGTTCCACGTCGAAGTGGATCCCGAGGAGCTGGAGGCGTCATTGCCTCATCAAACGGAGGAGCAGCTGACGCTGAGCGCGCCGGATGAGTCCGGTCGAGCCGAGCTCCATCTGATCGATGAGCAGGGCCGCCTGGAGGAGCTGGACACCTCCGGGTTGTCTCGAGCACAGCGCCGCGCTCAGGAGAAGCAGCAGAAGAAGGCTGCAGCGGCCGCCCGGGCAGTGCAGGGGTCCGATACGGCCAAGGGTTGACTTCGGCGGAGGTTGATCCGAGCCGGGTCAGCCCATCTCGAAGGCAGTGATGAGCCAGCGTCCGTCGACCCCGCTGACGCGTAGCGCGATCGCTCGGACTCTGCCTTCATGGTGGACGACGACGCTCGCCTCGATCACCCCGTCTGCCGGCTCGCACACGGCAACCTTGCGCACGAAACTGCGGTGGTGTGCGACTGCTCCGCGCCGTTGAGCTACTGCGTGCCGCCGAGTGATGACGCCATAGATCTCCGTTGTCATGCAGCGGGCGAACTGGGTAGGCGCGCGCCGACCGGCCAGACTCTCCAAAATGGCAGTGGTGATGGCCCCGACCCAGGCGCGTGGCTCCGGTAGCACGGAGGTCAGCGTCGCCTGCGGACCGAAGTGCGCGTCCTGCTCGGTAGATCGGAAGTCGACGGCCAGGCAGGACTGCACGTATTGGGCCGGGTGCCGGGCATCATCCGCGCCCGACGCTGCCTGCGCATAGAGACGATCCAGTTCGTGTTCGTCGAGAACGCCGGGCTCGACGTCGCACGCCGGGCGAATACGCAGTGGCCGCAGCGTCGAGGTGACGACGTGTATCGGGGCCAGAGTGGCGAAGCTCATCGGGTTCCTCCCACAGACGTAGCGGCGGCTTCTGCGGGTAGCTGCAGGACCTGTCCGATGCGAAGGACATCGGGGTCTGGCCCGATGACGGTCCGGTTCGCGGCGTACCAGAGCGGCCACTGCACGGCGATAACGGCGGGATCCTCGGTATGCAGATGACGCGACACCAACGCCCAGAGACTGTCGCCGCGTCGTACGACAATCTCGGGCCGGTCGTCGTGGCTGTGTGCGCCGCCCGCGAGCAGGAATGCGCCTGCTGAGCCCGGCGCTGACGCTCTCCGCGGAGCCGGCGCTGTCCACCCGGGTACCGGCAGATCGCCTTGGCCGAAGGTGGGCACGGGTGGTTCCGCGAAACCTGGGGTCGGTGCGACGTCGCGTAGGCCGCTGCGCACCTGCGTGGCGGACAGAGTTGCCTGGTCACCACTGCTGGGCGTGGCAGCACCACCAGCAGTGGTAACCAGCGTGACAGCGATCAGCACGGTACTGATGCGCCCGATGAGACCGGCCGGCAGCATGATCTGAGCCCCACGGCCGGACTGCCGGGCACTTCGACGAAGCGCCGCAATGCTCATCGCGACGAGGATGAGCGCCCAGAGCAGGGCGATCGTCAGCACTGCATGGAGTACGAGCGGGACTGCCTCGATCGTTGTCACGGCAGAGCGCTGCGCCAGTTCACGGTACGCGGCCGCGGTGCTGCCCGCCGCCCAGATTGCCGCTGAGAACAGACCCAGCGCAAGGACCAGGCCCAGCAGCGAGGCCCGTTGTGGTGCGGGGCAGGCGGTCGCCACGGTGCCGGGATCTGGCTGCTCAACTGTCATGCGGTGACTCTAGACGCGTTTTGATGCGTTTGTATACGTTAAATGTCATTTCAATACCTCAGATGCACATCAGTGTGACTCTCCCCGGCGGCTGTCGGTCTTAGGCTGCCCCCATGCGCTGGACGGATCTTTTTGCCGATTTGGAGGCCCAACTGGCTGAGAGCGACCGGCAGGAGCTGATGGGCCAGGTTGCGGACCGCACGCGGCGCGAGCGAGCGGCAGTCTCGTGGGCGGATCGAGCCGCTACCCGGATCGGCCTACCGGTGGGGCTCACCACTGCCATCGGTCCGCTCACGGGAGTCCTGCAGGATCTCGGCAGCGATTGGCTGCTGATCGAAGAAGATCAGCGGGGCAGCGCTGTGGTGCCATTCGGCGCGGTGTTGTCCATCACCGGCCTCGGTGCCCGCAGCGAAGTCGGTGGCCATCTGGGGCGTCGTTTCGGGGTGGGCGTGGCCCTACGAGCCGTGGCGCGGGACAGGTGTGCAGTTGCGGTATATGACATCGGCGGAAACGTGTTCACCGGGACGATCGACGGGGTGGGCTCTGATCATCTGCAGATAGCTGAACATCCGGCGGATTCCATCCGCAGGGCGAGCGCCCTCACCGGTCACCGCACCGTGCCGTTCCGTGCGATCGCGATCCTGCGCAGGTGTTAGCGCAGTGCACAGCGGTCGTGGTCAATCGACCTCGAGGGTCCCGCTCTCGACGCGGGAGCGGGTATCGGCGTAGGCGCGTTCGATGTAGGTCTCCAACTCTGCGACCTCCACCCGCCAGCTCTTGCCGATCTTGATGGCGGGCAGTTCTCCGGACGTGACCAGCCCGTACGCCTGACGCGCGGAGATATTGAGCGTCTCGGCGACATCGGCAATCTGCAGGAATCGAGGGGGCACGTTCCTTCTTCCGTCACAGTGATGGTGCTGGCCCATTGTGACGCATCCACGCAGAACCCCCAGTTGTTCCCTGTGGATATCGCCCATGCCGGCCGGTGTTGGGCCAGAATGACCAGCATGATCCGAAACCGGGAAAGTGTGGGATGACCAGCTTTCGTCGCCGGGGGAGTCACGTGCTGCTCCCCGCTCCCGCAGCATCGCGGCTGCAGCGGCCTTCGTGGCGGGACGGCAGATTGATCGCAGGTGTCGGGTTGGTGGCAGCCGCGATGATCGCCGGTGGCGCAGCACTCGTGCACTTCGACTCCTCGGTGCAGATGCTGCAGGCCACGCATGCCTTGGTACCCGGCCAGCAGATCGGGAAAAGCGATGTGCGCGCCGTGAAGGTGCGGATGGATGGACCTCATGCCCGCTACCTGCGTGCTGATTCCGCTCTGCCCGGAGGTCAGGTCCTACGAGTCGTGCAGAGCGGTGAGCTAGTGCCCGCGGCAGCCCTCGGCGACCCCTCTGCACTGCGTCAGAAGACCATTGCGCTACCGGTGACCTCCGCGCAATCGCAGATCCTGACGCCGGGTTCTGTGGTCGACATGTACGTCTCGCAGAAGCAGCGGGCCGCCACCGGCGACACCAGCTACGCGGACCCACAGCTGCTCATCTCCGGAGTGATGGTCGCGCAGGTTGCGCGCGGCGCCAGCGGTCTGGGTTCGGGTTCGGGTTCGGGAGACAGCTCGGTGCAGGTACAGATCATTGATTCCCGCATCCCCGCTGTCCTCGGTGCGATCAACAAGGGGGCCAAGATCGACCTCGTACCCACCGCAGGGTCACCAGCGAAGGACAACCCGTGAGTGTCACGGTCGTCACTGCGGTCAGCGCGCACGCCGAGGCTGCAGTGGCCACGGCACTGGGTGCGAGCACCCGTCTACAGGTGGTGCGACGGTGTCCGGATGTGGCCGATCTGCTGGCTATCGCGCAGTCCGGGCGGGCTCAGGTGGCAGTGATCTCTCCGGATCTGCCCGGGGTACGCCGGTCGGTGCTCTCCGATCTACGCGCGGGTGCGGTGGCCGTTGTCGGCGTCTTCGACCCAGCCGACGAGACGCAGGAACGGGTGCTTCGACAGTGGGACGTCGCGCGGGTGGTGAGCATTCATGCGGTGCAGACCCTTGTCGACGAGGTGTGCGGCGCCGCTGCAGGGGCCGCTGCTGTAGGGACGGAGTCGGGGGCGGCGTACGACAGCAGCGCGCTCGATGCACAGGTCAGCATGCTCGAACGACTTGTTGCCAGCAGTGACGGTGAGACGAGTCACGGGATAGCTTCCGAACTGCCCGCCGAAGAGGTCGGTACCGATACCGACCAGGGGCAGATCGTGACGGTGTGGGGAGCAGTCGGCGCTCCGGGCCGCACGACGGTGGCCGTGAACCTCGCTGCCGAGCTCGCCAGGGTCGGTAAGACCGCTCTGATTGTGGATGCCGATACCTACGGCGCGTGTGTGGGTCAGTTCCTCGCGCTCTTGGACGAGGCTCCGGGGGTAGCGGCGGCGGTACGCCTCGCGGAGTCCGGGCGACTCGATGTGCCCTCGCTGGCCGCTGTTGCGCCTGTGGTGCTGCCAGGTCTACGGGTACTTACCGGCATCTCGCGTGCTTCCCGGTGGCCCGAGCTGCGCGAAGACGCGCTGACCGAAGTGCTGCGGACGGCCGCCATGATGGTCGACTTCGTCGTCGTCGACTGTGCCGGTGTGATCGAGGAGGATGAGGAATTGAGCTATGACACGGTTGCGCCGCGCCGCAATGCAGCCACCTTGGCGGCGCTGCGGGCGGCGGACGTCGTGTTTGCCGTGGGGACCGCGGACCCGGTAGGCCTGCAGCGCCTGGTGCGAGCCCTGGAGGACGTGCGCCCGGTGATCGAGGCAGAGCCGCGCGTAGTGGTGACGCGCGTGCGGTCCTCCGCAGTCGGGGCGTCTGCGCGTACGAAGATCGCCGAGGCGCTGAGCCGGTTCGCCAGGGTGCGCGATCTCACCCTTGTTCCGGAGGACCGGGAGGGTCTGGACGGCGCGTTGTTGACCGGGACCGTGCTGGCGGCGGTAGCTCCCGCAAGCGCGGCACGCTTGGCGCTCGCCGACCTGGCTGCTGACTTGTCCGGCGTACCGCCTGCCGGTCGTCGAGGACGTATTGCGCGGTTGCGTCGATCCAGTCTGAGATCATGACGGCGTGGCTGATCGATTGAGTTCTCTGGACGCGTCGTTCCTCTACCTGGAAGAAACCACCACACCACTGCACGTCGGATCGGTGATGATTTTCACCCCGGGCCCGCAGGGATTCACCTACGAACTACTCCTGGACCTCGTCGGAAATCGGATCGGCTCCGTTCCCCGCTACCGCCAACGGGTCCGCGAGGTTCCGGGCCGGATGGGATCGCCGGTCTGGGTGGATGACGATCAGTTCGACATCACCTATCACGTGCGTCGATCAGCGCTGCCGCGTCCGGGCAGCGCCGCGCAACTGGAAGAATTCGTAGCGCGTGTCCAGTCTCGCGCACTGGACCGGCACCGCCCGTTGTGGGAGATCTATCTGGTCGAGGGATTGGAGCGGGGACGGTTCGCCCTCGTCACCAAGACCCACGAGGCATTGGTCGACGGGCATCATGCAGTGGATCTGGCCCAGGTCATCGTCGATCCGGATCCGGGCCGGCAGATCGGGCCGCCGCAGCGGTGGCATCCAGCGAAGACGCCGAGCGACCTGGAGCTGCTCGCCGGGGCGGCCGTCGCTATCGCCCTCAGTCCACGTGAGTTGGTGCACGGTGTGCGCGACGCGGTGACCGGTATGACATCGGTCGCCGGGCGGGTGCTCGGGGTAGCGGGAGGCGCCGCGGGGATCCTGGCTCGCAGTGTGGCTCGGCCGGCGCCGGACAGTTTGCTCAACAGGCCGATCGGAGCGCATCGTCGCTACGTCATGGTGCAGAGCGAGCTGGCCACCTACCAATTGGTACGTGCTCGCCTGGTGGCGGCCGAGGATTTCCGCGATCCTGCTGCGCGATCGTTCACCGTGCACGCCGTCGTGCTCGCCACGATCACCGGGGCCTTGCGTTCCTGGTTGATGACTCGGGGGGAGGGGATCGGACCGGCCGGCAAAATTCGCGCAATGGTCCCGCTCAGCGTGCCTGTGCGCGATGGCGTCGGCGAGGCGGTGGTGCCTTGTTTCATCGATCTGCCAGTGGGCGAGCCGCGGCCGATGATGCGGCTGCGTCAGATCGCCTACGACATGCAACAGCAGGTGGAGGGCGGTGCCAGTGCGGCGTCGATGGTCAGCCTGGGCGGGTACGGCCCACCGACCCTTCACTCGCTCGGCGCCCGACTGGGCAGCGCGATCACCCGTCGGATGTTCAACCTGGTCATCACCAACGTCCCTGGGCCGCAACAGCCGCTGTTCGCCGCAGACGCGCAGCTGGACAGCACGTTCCCGGTGATTCCGTTGGCCAGGGCGCAGGCGCTCACCATCGGTATCACCTCCTACCACGGGAAGGTCTGCTTCGGACTGAACGCGGACCGGGACGCAATGCCGGATCTGGACGTCCTCGGTCAGTGCATCGAGGACTCCCTCAGCGAACTCGCACAGGAAGGCGCCGCCTGATGGCAGCAGTACGCAGGGTCTATGTCCCCGTCTCGATGAAACAACTACACGACCTACGCGACGATCGCCGATTCGACGCCCGCGAACTGATCGGATTCGCCGTCACCGATGAGCTGCGTGCATCGGGCACCTCCGGCGGCGATGAAGAGGATTACGAGTACCGCGCCCTCCAACAGGCCGCTTCGCAGGCAGCGGGTGACGGCGGCCGGGTTGTGTGTGCTGCCGACCTCGAAAGCCACCAGGTGCAGGTGGCCATGAGCGGTGCAGATTCTGCTCACCGAACTCATGATGCTCGAGTGCGAATCGGCGGCGGGCTCGATCTGCGACGGGTGATGAGCCTGCACGTGCTCGATCCGGTCGGCGAGCGCGATGAGCTGGCTGACCTGGATCTGTCGTGGTTCGACGTCACCGAGCTGGCGAATCTCATCGACGTTCTCGGCGAACCAGGCGATCCGCACGACCGCAATCGCCCTGAGGGCGCTTTCGGCAGTACGGTGCCACGATAGCGAGGCTGGCCCAGTCGCGCCCATTTCTGCTGAGGAGCCGTTTTTGATGGATGCCGTCACGTGCGTACCTACCCCTGTGAACGAAGCCGTCAAAGAATATCGACCCGGTAGCCCGGAACGGGTCGAATTGGTGGCGGCGTTGGAGACAATGGCTGCCACGCCGGTAGAACTGCCGCACACGATCGGCGGCAAGCGGGTGATGGGCGGTGGTGCTGAAATTCTCGTGCGTCAGCCGCACGCCCACGCAAAGGTGCTGGGTACGATGCGCAACGCAACGACCGGTGACGCCCAGCAGGCCGTCGATGCTGCCAAGGCGGCCGCGCCCGGGTGGCGCAATCTGTCCTTCGACGATCGTGCAGCGGTGCTCCTGAAGGCAGCCGACCTGCTCTCCGGCCCCTGGCGCGCTCGCCTCAACGCAGCGACCATGCTCGGCCAGAGCAAGACGGCTGTCCAGGCCGAGATCGACAGCGCCTGTGAGCTGATCGACTTCTGGCGTTACAACGTGCACTTTGCGCGCGAGATCATGGCCGAACAGCCGATCGCAAACTCCCCAGGAGTCTGGAACCGCACGGACCACCGCCCGCTCGAGGGCTTCGTGTACGCGATCACCCCGTTCAACTTCACGGCCATCGCGGGCAATCTGCCCACAGCACCTGCGCTGATGGGCAACACTGTTGTCTGGAAGCCCTCGCCGACTCAGCAGCGTTCGGCACAGCTGATCATGGAGCTTTTGGAAACCGCCGGAATGCCGGCCGGCGTGATCAACATGGTCACCGGCGACGGCCTCGACGTGTCCGAGGTCGTGCTCGCGGACCGCGATCTTGCAGGCGTGCACTTCACCGGATCGACCCCCACGTTCCAGCACCTGTGGCAGACGGTGGGTGCCAACCTCACGCAGTACCGCACCTACCCGCGTCTGGTGGGCGAGACCGGTGGGAAGGACTTCATCCTCGCCCACCCGAGTGCGGATCCGGACATCCTTCGCACTGCCATGATCCGAGGGTCGTTCGAGTACCAGGGTCAGAAGTGCTCGGCCTCGTCGCGCGCGTACGTGCCGGCGAGCCTGTGGAAGCAGATCAAGGACGACCTGGCCTCCATCACCGACAGCCTTCCCGTCGGCGACGTCACCGACTTCAGCAACTTCATGGGCGCCGTCATCGACGACCGGGCATTCGCCAAGCACAAGGCGGCTATCGACACGGCCCAGGGCCAGGACAATGTCAAGGTCATTGCCGGCGGCACCTATGACGATTCGGTCGGTTACTTCGTGCGCCCGACGGTGCTGGAAGTCAGCGACCCCGAAAACGCGGTGTTCAGCACCGAATACTTCGGACCGATCCTGGCGGTGCACGTCTACGCGGATGCGGACTACGACAAGGTGCTGGACCAGATGGAGTCGGTGGCGTCCTACGCGCTGACCGGTGCGATCATCGCCCGGGACCGGATGGTCGTGGCCGATGCCATGAGCAGGTTGCGCTTCGCCGCGGGCAACTTCTACATCAACGACAAGCCGACCGGCGCGGTCGTGGGACAACAGCCGTTCGGCGGCGGCCGTGCGTCCGGAACGAACGACAAAGCCGGCGCACCAGTCAACTTGTTGCGCTGGACCAGCCCGCGCTCGATCAAGGAGACCTTCGACGCGCCGACCAGTCACCCGTACCCGGCGATGGAGCAGGACTAACTCGCGAGGTAGCCCTTGCCCGTCTCGGCCTCACTCTGGATGGCCGAGACGATGGCAGGGGCTGCCGCCTGTTCGACCTTCCCGCCGAAGAGTGGAATGCGGGCCTTGAGGTCGCCGGCCATCTGCATCACTGTGTCGGGCCCGTGAGTGGTGGCCGTGATGGTGCCGGTCAGACCCACTGGAACGCCCTTGATCTCGACGATCAGGTCGGCCGACCGATTGCCGTCCCCGTCGGCGAAACCCCATGCCTGGGTTTCCACGATCTGCAGCGAGTCGCCGACCATCGACTTGAACTGAGATGGGAACGACGATGTAGACATGCTTCGGTGCGTCACCACCGTGTGACCCTCCTGGGTTTTCTGCACGTCGACACTGTGCTCGGTAGCCCTCGCAGCCATGCACTTGGCGTCTTGGAACGCCGGGTCGATGATCATGGCGTAGACCCGGTCCCCGGGCGCCGGGTAGACCCACTTCTCTTCGATCTTCATGTCGCCAGCGTAGCCATCGCGATGCGGGTCAGACGGCTCTCGGCCCGCACCACACGGGCCAGCACCTGATCGCGATGTTCTTTGGTGTCGGACACGCGTAACTGGGCGGCTTCGCGGCGTAACAGCTGAGCATGATGGCTCAACGCCGTTGCCAGCGCGGTGGTGTGATCCAACAACCGGGTCGCGTCGACGTCGCGCAGGGCAGGCTCGCTGCCGATGGCAGCCTCCAGGCGACGGACCGCGCTGTTCAGTTCGGCAGCGGCGAGTTGCAGACTCGCGGGCGTCCCGGGCAGTCGGCCCTGCTGGATCTGGCACCGCAGCGCGGCTGCGTGATCATGATCATCCGTGGCAGGAGTGAGGGCACGGCCGACAGTGCTGACCCTGCGATATGTGGCCCCCAGCACGGCGCGGTCATGCCAGTGCAGCACTTCCTCGACGATTCGTTCGACAGCAGATGCGACGGCGTCCACGGTGCGGGCATCGGCTGTCTCGACGTGGGTATTGAGCAGCTGCGGGACGGTCGCCGCGACGCCGCGTGCGATCTGCTCCCGATCCATGTCGCACCACCCTAGAGGCTCTTGCGGCGAACCGATCCCTTCCTCCACAGCGGTCCTCCACAGCCGGCGAAAGGGCGATAAGGTCGGGCGACGATGTACAACGACGTACGTCGTTTTGAATCAGCGAAAGTGTGTAAGCACGCCATGAGCGCGGTTCCCGACTCCCGCAACGACCTACTGCGCGAGTGCGTAGTGCTGACCGAATCTCGTGACAAGGGGCTGGTGGAGCAGTATTTCCAGCACGTTGTCGACGTGGATCTCGCCTCCTGCGGGCCGCGGGTTCTGGCGGGCATGGTTGAGAAACATCTCGAGCTCGCCACCGAACGAAGCGCCGGTCAGACGAAGGTCGCGGTGTTCACCCCCACGCAGGACACCGATGGATGGTCGTGCTCGTACACCGTCCTGGACATCGTCACCGACGATATGCCGTTCCTGGTGGACTCGGTTCTTGCCGCGCTCGGCGACCGCGAGGTGCATTCGCTGATCCACCCGCAGTTGCTGGTCGATCGCGATGACGCGGGCCGTCTGCAGCGTGTCCTGGACGGTGGCACCGACGGGGTGCTGGAAGCCTGGATGCACTTCGAGATCGACCTCGCAGCCACCCCCGCCGCCGACGAAGAACTCGCCGAGCGGCTGCATGCTGTTCTGGGCGACGTGCGGGTTGCCGTCGCCGACTGGATGCCGATGCGGGAGCGCTGCACGCAGTTGGCCACCCAGCTCGAACAGGATCCGCCGCAGGCAGTTCCTGGCCCTATTGCCGCACGCACCGTGAATTTCCTGCGGTGGCTGGAGGACGGCCACTTCACGTTCCTGGGTTACCGCGACTACGCACTGGGGCAGGTTGACGGAGAGACGGTCCTCCGGGCAGAGAGCGAGAGCGGCCTCGGGATCCTACGCGGTGCGGGGGAGGAGTCGCGTTCGTTCGCCCGCCTCGCGCCGGACGTACGGGCCGGTGCCAGAGAGGCGCGGCTGCTGACGGTGACCAAGGCAAATTCGCGCGCGACCGTGCACCGCCCGCAGTACCTGGACTATGTCGGGCTACGCACCTTCAACGACCAGGGTGAGGTGATCGGGGAGCGCCGCTTCCTGGGCTTGTTCACCTCCACGGCCTACACCCAGTCGGTGCTGACGATCCCGGTCATCAAGGATCGCGTCGAGCAGGTCATCGAACGTTCGGGATTCCTTGCCGACAGCCACTCCGAAAAGGATCTGCTGCAGGTCCTGGAGTCGTTTCCAAGAGACGAACTGTTCCAGACGAGCACCCGGGAGTTGCATCGGACCGTCTCGTCCGTCATGCGGCTGCAGGAACGTCGCCAAGCCGGCGTGATGCGCCGCGTGGACGAATTCGAGCGATTCGTCTCCGTTCTGGTCTACCTGCCGCGCGATCGCTACAACACCGCTGTGCGGTTGCGTATCGAGCAGGTGCTGAGCAAGGCGTATGACGCCAAATCCATCGATTTCACCACCAGCGTCGGTGACTCGACGCTGGCCCGCATTCATTTCGTCGTGCGACCCGAGTCGGGTCAGGTGGACGATGTTCCATTCGAACAGCTCGAGAAGGACATCCTGACCAGCACCCAGACCTGGGGAGAGCGCCTCGGTGATGCGAGCCGCGAGGAGGATGGTCCGGATGCCGCCGCGCGCGTCTCGAGTCTTTATGCCAAGTCCTTCCCAGAGGCGTACAAGGAAGACTTCACTCCTCGCCAAGGGGTCGCGGATCTACGCCGGATCGAAGACCTGGACGGTGCGGGCGACACCAAACTGACGCTTTACCGCGAACCCGGCAGTGACCCGTCTGAGCGACGGTTCAAACTGTTCCGTCAAGAGCGGTTGATCCTTACCGACATCCTTCCGGTTTTCACCGGACTGGGGGTCGACGTGACCGACGAGCGGCCTTACACGATGACCCGCTTGGACGGGGCTGTCGTGCACATTTACGACTTCGGTCTGCGGGCTGCCAACGAGCAGTTCTGGGGTACTGATCAGGACTCCGGCAGAGATGCTGCACTGGTGCGCGAGCAGTTCCAGGATGCCTTCCTCGCGGTGGTGCACGGGCAGGCTCAGTCCGATGGTCTGGGCGGGTTGGTGCTTCGGGCGGGCCTTGATTGGCGGCAGGTCTCGATTCTGCGGGCCATCGCCAAGTACTTCCAGCAGATAGGTTTCGGGCGCAGCCAGCGGTTCGTCGAGCAGACCCTGATCGGAAATCTGGATCTGACGCGCGGGCTGGTTGAACTCTTCGAGAACCGCTTCGACCCGAGCATCGAATCGGACAGCAGGAGTCGCCGGCAGGACGAGATCATCGAGGGTCTCGACGCGGGTCTGAGTGACGTCAGCAGTCTTGACGAAGAAAAAGTGCTGCGGACCGTCATGGAGGTCATCCTGGCCACCATGCGTACCAACGCATTTGCCCGCAAACCTGACGGATCACTGCTGGATGTGCTCAGTTTCAAGATCAACCCGCGCGCGGTCAGCGGGATGCCGAGTCCCAAGCCACGCTTCGAGATCTGGATCTACAGCCCGCGCGTGGAGGGGGTCCACCTGCGGTTCGGCCCGATCGCGCGCGGCGGGCTGCGATGGAGCGATCGCCGCGAGGACTTCCGCACCGAAGTGCTGGGTCTGGTCAAGGCTCAGATGGTCAAGAACGCCGTTATTGTCCCGACCGGGTCGAAGGGTGGCTTCTTCGCCAAGAACCTGCCCGATCCCGCCGACCGCGATGCATGGCTGGCTGAGGGCATCGCCTGCTACAAGCAGTTCATCAGTGGGATGTTGGACGTAACGGACAATCTCGTGGACGGCGCCGTGGTACCACCGGCGAACGTCGTGCGCCACGACGGGGACGACAGCTACCTGGTGGTCGCCGCGGACAAGGGCACGGCATCGTTCTCCGATATCGCGAATGAAGTCGCTCAGGGATACGGCTACTGGCTGGACGACGCCTTCGCCTCCGGCGGGTCGGCAGGGTATGACCACAAGGTCATGGGCATCACTGCGCGTGGTGCGTGGGAGTCCGTCAAGCGGCACTTCCGCGAGATGGGTGTGAACACCCAGGAAGAGGATTTCACCGCCACCGGTGTCGGCGACATGAGTGGTGACGTGTTCGGTAACGGGATGCTGTGTTCGCCGCACATCCGGTTGATCGCGGCCTTCGACCACCGGCACATCTTCTTGGATCCCGAGCCGGAGGTAGCTGCGTCCTTCGCCGAACGTAAGAGATTGTTCGAACTGCCGCGCTCGTCGTGGGCCGACTACGACTCCAGCCTGCTGTCGGCCGGCGGCGGGGTCTATCCGCGGTCTGCCAAGTCGGTACCGATCAGCGCCCAGGTGCGTGCTGCCCTGGGGCTGGCCGATGACGTGAGCAAGCTTGCACCGGCGGACCTGATGCAGGCGATCCTGCTCGCACCGGTCGATCTTTTCTGGAACGGTGGAATCGGGACCTATATCAAGTCCTCCGTCGAGAACAATGCCGACGTCGGCGACCGCGCGAACGATGCAGTTCGGGTGAACGGAGCAGGTCTGCGCTGCAAGGTTGTCGGGGAGGGCGGCAACCTGGGTGCGACCCAGCTGGGCCGAATCGAAGCCGCGCGAGCAGGTGTACGTATCAACACCGATGCCATCGACAACTCAGCCGGTGTGGACACCTCCGACCATGAGGTCAACATCAAGATTCTCGCGACTGATCTGGTCCGTCAGGGCAGGCTCGAACGTGAGCAACGCGATGTACTCCTGCACAGCATGACGCAGGACATCGGACATCGTGTGCTGCGCGACAACTACGAGCAGAACGTGCTGCTCGGCAATGCCCGCGCACAGGGCGGCGCGATGATCAGCGTGCACCGTCGCTTCATCGACTGGCTGGTGGCTCGGGGCGAGTTGGACCGCGAGCTGGAGTTCCTGCCCAGTGACGCGGCGATGGCGGACCGCGAGGCGCGCGGTGAGGGGCTGAGTGCGCCAGAATTTGCTGTTCTCGTCGCCTACGCCAAGTTGGTACTGAAAGCGGACCTGGGCAAAGCGAGTCTTACGCAGGATCCGTGGTTCGAGGCCACTTTGCTGAACTACTTCCCAGCGCAGTTGCACGACGACTACGCCAAGGACATCGCCGAGCATCCGTTGCGGCGCGAGATCGTCATCAATTCGGTCGTCAACTCGATGGTCAACCGCGGCGGTATCACCTTCGCCTTCCGCGTCCAGGAAGAGACCGGGGCAACCGCGGAGCGGATCACCCGGGCTTTCGTCATCGCTCGCGAGATTTTCGACATGGCCGGTTTCGTGGGGCAGGTCGAAGCACTGGACAATGTCGTAACGACCGATACCCAGACCCGTCTCTACCTGGAGTTTCGCCGGCTCATCGACCGCGCAGCCCGGTGGTTACTACAGAGCAGGCCCGCTGCGCTGGACATCGGCGCTGAAATCCAGCGGTTCGAGCCGGTCATCGCACAGTTGAGTCCGCAGATCTCATCCTTCCTGCAGGGTGCGGAGTTGAAGCGCTGGGAAGCCACTGTGCAGGACCTGGTGGATCACGACGTACCGCAGGAGCTGGCGCAGTGGACTGCCGGACTGATGGATGCATATTCGCTGCTGAACGTGACCGAACAGTCCCGCGACAGCGACACCGAGCCGCGTGACGTGGCCGTGGTCCACCACGCCCTGTCCGAACGATTCGGTGTCGATCTCATGTTGGAGGCCATCTCTGCCCTGCCGCGCGAGGATCGTTGGGATGCGTTGGCACGTGGCGCGGTGCGCGACGATGTCTACAGCGTGCTGGATTCCTTCACGGCGGCGGTGCTGGCTGCGACCGACAGGGATTCCTCAGCGCAGGCGCGGCTCAGCTCCTGGACGGATGCCAACAGTGAAGCTGTCGAACGGGTTGCTCAGGCGCTGCGCGGGCTCACCGAAATAGACAAGCCCGGGCTGGCCCCGGTGTCGGTGGCATTGCGGACGCTGCGGTCGGTGATCCGGTCGGGGTCTGCAACCTAGTGCAGTGCATCAGAAATAGGCGGGCGGGGACGCACCGCGGGAGACCGTCAGTAGGCTCACGATGTGCCCTCGCTGAAAGATGTCGTTGCGGGACATACCGCATTGCAGGCTGCTGATGTCGCCTGGCTTCATCTCCTGGTCGCCGACTGGCAGCTGATTGCCGATTTGTCGTTCGCGGATCTCGTGCTGTGGGTGCTGTCCACCGAGGACCGGTGGGTGGCAGCTGCTCACGTGCGGCCGACCACAGGGGTGGGTGTACACACCGAGGACCTCGTCGGTCAGGTGATGGATCGCAGCGAAGACGGATTCGTCCGAGAGGCGCTGCACCACCGGCGGCAGGTGCGCTCGGCAACGCCGCTGTGGCGGGGGGAGGTCGCCATCCGCTCTGAGGCTGTGCCGGTGATGCACGACGGGCGGGTGCTCGCGGTGCTGACCCGATACACGAATGTGGGCTCGATGCGGTCGCTGAGCCGGTTGGAAGTGACCTATCTCGCCATTGCGGACGCATTGGCCGCGATGATCGCTGCGGGAGATTTCCCGCAGCGGGACGCCGAGACCCGCGGACGACCGGGGGCGCCGCGGGTAGGGGACGGGGTGTTCCGTCTAGATCCCGACGGGGTCGTCCTGTACGCCAGCCCCAACGCCGTGTCCGCGACGCATCGACTCGGATACGACGGGGAGGTCATCGGTGCTCGGCTGGCGAGCGTCCTCAGTCAGGTCCTACCCGAACGTGGCCCGGTCGATGAACAACTGATGCCGGTTCTTACCGGTCGGGCCCCGTGGCACACCGAGATAGATACCGATGACGCCATCGTCAGTGCGCGAGCAATTCCGTTGCTGGAGCGGTCGGAACGAGTGGGTGCCGTGCTGCTGGTCAGGGACATCTCCGAGCAGCGCCGACGCGAGCGGGAGTTGTTGACCAAGGACGCGACGATCCGCGAGATTCACCACCGGGTCAAGAACAATCTGCAGACGGTTGCGGCCGTCCTTCGACTTCAGGCGCGACGGTTGCAGGACCCGGCCGCGAGGGCATCGCTGGAGGATGCGGTGCGTCGGGTGGCAACGATCGCCGACGTGCATGAAACGCTGAGTACGCGGTTGGACGAATACGTCAGTTTCGATGAGATCGCGCGGCGCTCGATAGCAGCGGCCATTGAGATCGCCAACCGGTCCGGAATGGGCGTCACCGGATCCTTGAGCGGATCATTCGGCCTGCTGGGGGCGGATGACGCCACGACCGTGGCGATGATCCTCGCAGAGTTGGTGCAGAACGCAGCCGAACATGGATACGCCGAGCATGGCGGTCACATCGAAGTGCACGCCGGCCGGCAGCCACATGCACGAGGTGACAGGGACATACTTTTCATGCGGGTAACTGACGACGGGTCAGGGTTGCCCGCGGGTTTCGAAGGCAGACCCGGCGGTCTCGGCACTCAGATCGTCAAGTCGCTCATCACAGATATGACCGGTCAGATCCAATGGAATCGGGGATCGGACCTTGGCACCTCGGTGACTTGCGAAATGGTTATCTCGATCAACCCGCGCGACGGGCCCGCGCGTTACGACGCTTGAGTGCCCGACGCTCGTCCTCGGACAAACCGCCCCACACGCCAGCATCCTGGCCGGATTCCAGTGCCCACTTCAGGCAGGTGTCGATGACAGGGCAGCGATGACAAACAGCCTTGGCGTCTTCAATTTGCTGCAGGGCGGGTCCGGTGTTCCCAATCGGGAAAAACAGCTCGGGGTCCTCGTCGAGACACGCAGCGCGGTTGCGCCAATCCATTAATTTTGCTCCTTGCACATGGGAATCCCGTGCGATTACACGGCTTCGAGGTAGTCCTCTGGCTGGGGCTCAGCGTGTCGGCAGACGCTTCAGGCACCGTGTGTTCACACGCTCTTTCACCCGAACAACGACGCATCACGCGAAGATGTTCCTACTCTCACAGATTCCAACGTGATCGCACAAGAGCTATCGGTCAAGTTTTCAGTCAATTGGCTGAGGTATTCATCACACTCGATGGGCAATTAGCATTGCAGGGTGCCGCCCAGCGACGACAAATCTGCCCCCTGCCCCCCGTTCTGGCGACGCGTAGTGCCTGCCGTGCTGATGGCTGGTCAGGGCGCGGCACTGGGGATTCTGGCGGTGGTTCTGCTGGTCCGGACAACGTTGGACAGCGGTTCGGAAGCGGGTCGGTCGGTCACGTTCGATCTGCTGGTTCTGATTTTCGCGGCGGGCGCACTCCTCATCGGGCGAGCGTTGTGGCGAGGTCGTTCGGCGGCCAGAACGCCGACGGTGATCTGGGGCATCTTCGCCGCGTTGGCGGGCTCGACGCTGGCGAGAGGCGGCGCCCCAGTTCTCGGTGTCTGCGTGATCATCGTGGCTGCGCTGACGTTGGTGTCGGCGTGGCTGGCGCCGCTGCCCGATGAGAACCCGGACGATGCCCATCACGACGAGGACGCCTCCACGCGCTGACGGTCACCTCCGTCATGATCCAGTCGCGGTCAGCGGCGTGCCGACACCCGTTCGAGGCAGGTGGCCGACGAGGTCTTCCACGACGATCGGGAAGATCTGAGCCCGCACTATTTTGGCAGCGTCGTCGGTGCTCTTGCCCAGAGCCCCGTCGAAGTTTGCGAACTCGACATCCAGCCAGCCCGCGACTGAACCGTTCGAGATGAGCAACGATGCCTGCCCGTTGGACAGGAAATAAACACCCTTGGCGCCGTAGGTGCCAGGCGCGTAGAACGTGTCCCCACTGAAGCGACCGGTGACCTGCTGAGCCTGCCGGGTCGACCAGGCGCGTGTCATCGCCGAATCTGCGCCGAATCCGCGGAGGATGACCGTCAGCGCAGCGACCTGGGAGGTGTTCTTGCCGAAGGTGACCGACCAGTCACAGCGAGTGTTCTTGGCCGTCTTCGCGCCCGAGGGCAGGGTCAACTTGATGCAGCTGGCGGCGCCGATATCAGCAGCATCGGGGAAGAGCGACTTCAGTTGCCGGCTGCTCAGCGCAGTGTCGGCATCGGGCCAGGTATTCGGGTCCACGTTGGGATCGCCCGGTGTGCTGGTGGTCAGTGTCCAGGTCGGCGACTGCACGGTGCTGCGTTGAACCGACCCCGGTGCGGAAGCCCCAGCGACGAACACTCCTGACGGCGACTGGGCGGTCCAGCTGGGCGGCCCGCTGTACCCACCCGACGCGCAGGACACCAGGACGAGAGCTGACCCCACGGACGCGGTGGCACCGACAAACCTGCGGACCAGGCGGGAGATCATCGAGGCTCCACCACCAGCAGCAGATCCCCGCCCTCCGCCTGACCGGGCCCTGGCATCACGACCCGACGCACCGTCCCGCCCACGGGGCAGGTGATGCTCGCTTCCATCTTCATGGCCTCAATCGATGCGACCGTTGCGCCGGGGGCGATCTCGTCGCCGATGGACACTGAGACAGTGACGACCCCGGCGAAGGGGGCAGCGATGTGCCCCGGGACGCTGGAATCGGCACGCTCGGCAGCGGCTACTTCGACCTTTGCGTTTTCGTCTCTGACCTGCACGGGTCGCAGTTGCCCGTTGACCAGGCACATCACGGTGCGCAGACCGCGCTCGTCCGCATCGCCGATGGATTGGATCGAGAGCAGGAGACGTTTACCCGGTTCGAGGTCGAGTTCATACTCCACGCCCGGATCCAGGCCGTAAAGGAATTCCCGCGTCGCCAGAAGGGACAGGTCGTAGTACATCTCCCGCGATCGCTGCAGGTCCTTTGTGGGGCCCGGGAAGAGCAACCGGTTCAGGGTTGCCCGCGGATCTGCGGCAAGGTCGGCACTGTCTTGCGCGCCCAGCTCGGGGTCGATCCGCTGAATACTGCGACCGGCAAGCGCCTTGGTGCGGAAGGGCTCCGGCCAACCGCCAGGGGGATCGCCGAGATCACCGGCGAGGAAGCCGATCACCGAGTCCGGGATGTCGAACCGCCCCGGCTCCTGCTCGAACTGCACCGGGTCGGTCCCTGCGCCGACCAGGGACAACGCGAGATCACCCACCACTTTGGAACTCGGTGTCACTTTGACGATATTGCCCAGAATGGTGTTCGCAGCTGCGTACATGTCCTCGATTGCCTCGAAGCGGTGGCCGAGGCCCAGCGCAATTGCCTGCTGGCGAAGGTTGGACAACTGGCCGCCGGGGATCTCATGGTGGTAGACCCGCCCGGTCGGTGATGCCAGGCCCGACTCGAACGGTTTGTAGAGCGCGCGCACCGCCTCCCAGTACGGCTCCAGGTCGCAGACCGACTGCAGGTCCAACCCGGTCGCGCGGGGCGTGCCGTCCGTGGCAGCGACCAGTGCGGACAACGACGGCTGACTCGTGGTGCCGGCCATCGACGCGCTTGCGGCGTCGACTGCGTCGACGCCGGCCTCGATCGCCGCCAGCAACGTCGCGAGTTGGCCACCCGCAGTGTCGTGAGTATGCAGGTGGACCGGCAGGTCGAATCGCTCCCGCAGAGCGGTCACCAGAATGCGTGCAGCCGGTGCGCGCAGCAGACCCGCCATGTCCTTGATGGCAATGATGTGCGCGCCGGCGTTGACGATCTGCTCGGCGAGACCCAGGTAGTAGTCCAGGGTGTAGAGCTGCTCACCGCGATCACTGAGGTTGCCGGTGTAGCACAGCGCCACCTCGGCAACGGCGTTGGTGCGGGTCCGGACGGCCTCGATCGCAGGTCGCATCTGCGCAACGTCGTTCAGTGCGTCGAAGATCCGGAATATGTCGACGCCGGTGTTGGCGGCCTCGACGACGAAAGCGTCCGTCACCCGGGTCGGATAAGGGGTGTAACCAACGGTGTTGCGACCGCGTAACAACATCTGGATCGGCAGGTTGGGCATCGCTGCACGTAGCCGCTCCAGGCGTTCCCAGGGATCTTCGGACAGGAAACGTAGCGCAACGTCGTAGGTAGCACCTCCCCATGCCTCGACCGACAGCAGTTGCGGTGTCATCCGCGCGGTGAACGGCGCGACGTGCAAGAGGTCACGAGTGCGGACTCTGGTCGCCAACAGGGACTGGTGGGCGTCGCGGTACGTCGTCTCCGTCACACCCACAGCCGCCTGCGCGCGCAACGCCCGCGCGAAGGCATCCGGGCCCTGCCGCAGCAGCTGGTCACGCGAGCCGGGCGGAGCCGCGGCGTCCAGGTCGCAGTCGGGCAGTTTGCTGCGCGCACTGTGCGAGATCGTCGAGGAACCATGCGGCTTGTTGACGCTCTGGTAGGCCAGATATGTCAGTAGTTTGGTGCCCCGGTCACCGGGTACCCGCGCGTTCAACAGATCGGGTCGTTCTTCGATGAACGAGGTCGTAACGCGACCGGCCAGGAAGTCCGGTTCCTCCAGCAGGCTCTGCAGAAAGGGGATGTTGGTGCTGACGCCACGCACCCGGAACTCCGCGAGTGCTCTGCGGGCCCGCCGCACCGCGGTCGCGAAATCTCGTCCGCGGCAGGTCAGCTTGACCAGCAGTGAGTCGAAATGGGCGCTGACTTCGGCCCCGACGAAGATCGTCCCGCCGTCCAGCCGCACCCCTGATCCGCCGGCGGACCGGTAGACGGTGATAGTGCCGGTGTCCGGTCGGAATCCGTTGGACGGATCTTCGGTGGTGATGCGGCACTGCAGAGCCGCCCCGCGCACCCTGATGTCCTGCTGCATCAGCCCGAGGTCCGACAGGGTCTCGCCGGCGGCGATCCGCAGTTGGGAGGAGACCAGGTCCACATCGGTGATCTCCTCGGTGACCGTGTGCTCCACCTGGATCCGGGGGTTCATCTCGATGAAGACGTACCGTCCGGACGGGTCGAGCAGGAATTCCACCGTGCCGGCGTTGACGTAGCCGATTTCGGTGGCGAAGGCGACAGCGTCCCTGCACATCCGATCCCGCAGCTCGGCCGGCAGATTCGGGGCAGGAGCGATCTCCACCACCTTCTGGTGACGGCGCTGGACCGAACAGTCCCGTTCGAAAAGGTGCAGCACCGTGCCCTGGCCATCGGCCAGGATCTGGACCTCGATGTGCCGGGGATCCACTACGGCTTCCTCGATGAAGCAGGTTGCGTCACCGAACGCGGATTCCGCTTCGCGCATGGCGGCATCGAGGGACTCGCGTAGATCTTCGGGGCGTTGAACGCGGCGCATGCCGCGGCCGCCGCCACCGGCCACCGCCTTGACGAAGACCGGGTAGCCGATCTGCGCTGCCCCCGCGAGCAGTACCTGCGGGTCATCACTGGGCGGGATGCTGCGCAAAGTCGGTAGTCCGGCTGCTTTGGCTGCCGCGATGGCGTGCGCCTTGTTCCCGGTGAGGTGCAGGACCTCGGCCGGTGGACCGACGAACGCGATGCCGGCCGCGGCGCAGGCTTCGGCAAGAGCAGGATTCTCGGAGAGGAATCCATACCCCGGGTAGACGGCGTCGGCCTCACACTCCCGGGCGACCCGCACGATCTCAGCGGGGTCGAGGTAGGCCCGCACGGGGTGGCCGACGACACCGATCTGATAGGCCTCATCGGCCTTCATCCGGTGCTCGCTCTTGCGGTCCTCGTAGGGGAATACAGCGACTGTGGCTGCACCCAGTTCGGTGGCGGCGCGGAACGCCCGGACTGCAATCTCGCCTCGATTGGCGACTAGAACCTTGCGGAACACGCGAACTCCCTGGGGGTGGCGGCGCTGGTGCGCAGAACCTTATCCGGCAAAAAGGGACTGGTTGATTCATGCGCACATGGCGGACAGCGAGATGGGCGGCGTACCGATCGGTACGCCGCCCATGCCATTGCTTGCTCGATATCAGCCGATGTGCGCGCCGGCGCCACCCTCGGTCTGCAGGTCGTCGTGCTTGACGGTCAGGAAGGCGAACAGTGCCAGTGCGCCCACCAGGATCATTCCGGCTGCAACCCAGTACACGTGCGAGGACGCGTACGTCTGCACGTGCAGCGCGATGTCCTGTTTGCTGGCGGCAATCTGGGCCTTCGTCGGGATCTGGCCGGCGGCAGCGGCTGCCTTGGCCTTGGCTGCAGCTGCGGCGCCGAGCACCTTCCCCTGTGAGGTCGCTGCGTGGGCGAACACGGTGCTCAGTGCTGCGATGCCGATGGCGCCACCGATCTGCTGCATGGTGTTCAACGCAGATGCTGCTGCGCCCGCATCGTCGCCCTTGACGCCGGCCGTCGCGGTAAGAGTCAACGGGATGAAGACCAGACCCAGTCCGAACGCCATGATGGTGATGTAGGGGAACAGGTGGCTCCAGTAGCCGGAGTCCACTGAGAGGTGGGTGAAGCCCCACATGCCGAAGGCCGCGAGAACGGCCCCGGTTCCAGCGATCCATCGTGGGTCGACCCGCGAGACCAGGTTGGTCGCGAGGCCTGCAGCGATGACGATGCCGGCGCTGAAGGGCAGGAACGACACGCCCGTTTTGATCGGGGAGTACCCCAGCACCTGTTGGATGAAGAGGCCGAGGAAGAAGAACATCGCGAACAGTCCCGCGCCGACGATGAGCATTGCGAACAAGCTCACCCCGCGGGTGCGGTCGGTGACGATGTGCAGTGGCAGCAGCGGATGTTCGACCCGGCTCTCGATGACGAAGAACGCGACGACCAGGATCACGCCCGCGATCAGTGGCACCAGGGAGAACGCATCTCCCCATGAGTGACCTGCGGCGTGCGAGAGACCATAGACGATCCCGAACAGCCCCAGGGTCGCAGTCACGGCGCCGGGGATGTCCAGTCGCGCGTCGCTGCCTTCAGATTCCACCAGTACGCGTGGCGCTGCCAGCGCGACACCGACGCCGATCGGCACGTTGATGAAGAAGGTCCACTCCCAGCCGAGGGCCTGGGTCAAAAAGCCGCCCAGGATCAGGCCGATGGCAGCACCCATACCGGACATCGCCGCGTACACGGCCATCGCACGGTTGCGTTCCTTGCCGACGGGGAATGTGGTGTTGATCAGAGCCAGCGCCGCAGGCTGGGCCAGCGCCGCACCCACTCCCTGCAGCACTCGTGCCGAAATCAGCAGAATGCCGGTCGGAGCCAGGCCACCCAGCAGCGATGCGACCGAGAAGATCGCGATACCGGCGACGAACATCTTGCGGCGACCGAAGAGATCTCCGAGGCGCCCGCCGAGCAGCAGCAGGCTGCCCAGCGCGAGAGCGTAGGACGTGACGACCCACTGGACCTGATCGGCCTGGGTCAGCCCGATGGACGCATCGGACTGGATACGGGGCAGCGCAATGTTCACAATGGTGGCGTCGAGCACGATCATCAGCTGCGCAAATGCAATGACGATGAGCGCGACCCCGAGGTGGCGGGTCTTGGGCGGCGGTTCGGTCACTTCGACCGATTCGGCGGTGGCGGCGGACATGGTTCTCCTTGAGGGATGAAGCAACTGCTGTGGGCTGAAAAAAGGCTGAGGGTCGGCCTTGTGTTGGTGGACGGGCGCGCAGGTTAGGCGCCACCACCGGCATCTGTTGCGACGCGACTGGCGACGCAGGCAGGGAGCAAGATTTCTTCGATGATCTGACGCATCCGTCCTGCGGTGCGAGGTTCGTTGCGCACGACGACGTCGTGGAATTTCATCGCCGGCAGAATGGCCGCGAAGAGGTCGAGGTCGGCGCCGGGGCCGACCTCCCCACGGGCCTGGGCCCGCTGTAGGACGGTACGCAGTCCGAGCTGACGCGGCGCGAAGAACTTCTCGGTGAACACCGCAGTGAACTCGGCATCGCGGTGCAGCGCGGGAAAGATGGCTGCCATGACTTCGGAGATTTCTGTCGAGTCGATGGCGGGGTCGGCGAAGATTGCGAGCAGGTCAGATGTGAGGCAGCCGGTGTCGGGCGGGTTGACGGCTGTCTCCGAGCATGCCGCAGCGTCGATGGCAGCGACGACGAGATCCGCTTTTGTCTTCCACCGTCGATAGAGGGTTGCTTTGCTGGCTCGGGCCTGTGCAGCCACGGCGTCGAAGGTGAGCAGGTCGTATCCCACGTCCAAAAGCACCACGATGGCGCCCGCCAGAATTTCCTGTTCGCGGTCCCCTTCGACACGGGGCCGGGCAGTCGGAACCACTACGGGCCCAGTCGATGATGCAGCGTTCACAACAGCCCTCCCTTCGGTGTCGATGAAACAGAACTGTTTCGTACCATCGAAACACTGAGGGGGACATGGTGCAACCTGGGGGAGTGTGGGAAGGCTCACATCGGGCCCGATGAGGCCGCCGACATTTTACTTAGAGATGCGATATAACTGCCGAACCACTAGTCTTGCCGTCGCTGTATGGCACATTCCTGCTTTTGGAAGAGCGAGGCATCACCGTTGGTAGCAGGACCGATCGGTCGGCAACGACACGACGACGCAGTGCAGGATCTTGTTGCGCAGCTTCGGCGCTTGGCGCCCGGCGCTCCGGTGCGGCTGGCCAAGAAGACCTCCAACTTGTTCCGCACGCGTAGTGAGATCAGCGGCCCCGGTCTGAATGTCGCCGAGCTCAACGGGGTCATCAGCATCGATCAACAAGCGCGCACCGCTGAGGTCCAGGGGATGACGACCTACGAAGATCTGTGCGACGCCACGCTTCCACACGGGCTGATGCCGTATGTCGTCCCGCAGTTGCGCAGCATCACGCTGGGCGGCGCGGTGACCGGCCTCGGTATTGAGTCCAGCTCTTTTCGCAACGGGTTGCCGCACGAGTCGGTCCTGGAGATGGACATCCTGACCGGTGCCGGTGAAATCGTCACCGCGACGCCGCAGGGTCCGCATGCTGATCTTTTCGCGGCGTTCCCCAACTCCTACGGATCCTTGGGATACGCGGTGCGGTTGAAGATCGCGCTCGACCCGATCGAGCCGTACGTTCATCTACGGCATCTGCATTTCGAGGATGTGCAGCAACTGCTGTCGGTCATGGACTCGATCGTCGAACACCGCGACTACGGCGGCGAGAAGGTGGACTTTCTGGACGGAGTGGTCTTCGGACCGCGAGAGAGCTACCTCGTGCTGGGTAGTTTCAGGGCACGCGCCCCGTACACCTCCGACTACACCGGCCAGCAGATCTACTACCGCTCGATCCAGACGCGCGACGAGGACTACGTCAGCACGCTGGACTACATCTGGCGCTGGGACACCGACTGGTTCTGGTGCAACCGCGCCCTCGGACTTCAGAAACCCTGGCTACGGCGGTTGGTTCCACGACGCTATCTACGCAGCGACGTCTACTCCAGGATCATCCGGTTCGAAACCAGATATGGCGTGATGGCCTCCATCGATGCGCGCAGGGGCAAGGCGCCGCGAGAGCGTGTCGTGCAGGACGTGGAGCTGCCACTCGCTCAGACCGAGAAGTTTCTCGAGTGGTTCCTGCGCGAGGTACCGATCGAGCCGATGTGGTTGTGTCCCATGCGGCTTCGCGAGTCTGAGGACGGTACGCGGGCCGGCCAGCCATGGCCGCTCTACCCAATGCGGCTGGGCGAGACCTACGTGAATGTTGGCTTCTGGTCGACGGTGGCGATCAAGGAGGGCGCGCTGGATGGTGATGTCAACCGTTCGATCGAGCGGGTCGTGCAGTCCCTCGGTGGTCACAAATCCCTCTACAGCGATGCCTACTACGGCCAGGATGAGTTCTGGGCGATGTACGGCGGGGCCCACTATCAGCAGATCAAGAGCACGTACGACCCGGACGGGCGCCTGCCCGACCTCTACACGAAGGCGGTGAAGCGTCGATGAAGATGACGATCGGTGCGGTTTTCGACGAGCTGTTCGGCACTGAGCTGCCGTTACGCGTTACGGCCTACGACGGCTCGACGGGCGGAAATCCGAACGCTCCGTTTGCTATGGAGCTACTCAACGAGCGGGCCCTTCGGTACATGGTCACCTCTCCAGGGGAGTTGGGGTTGGTTCGGGCCTATCTGTCCGGTGACCTGGAATTCGATGGCATTCCGCCGGGTAACCCCTACGAGTTCCTGAACCTGTTCATGACCGACTTCGAGATCAAGCGTCCGCAGTTCGCCAAGGTGGCGCGTATCGCCCGGGGTCTCGGGATCAAGAACCTACAGATCCCGCCCCTTCCGGAGCAGGAGCAGCCGCCGCAGTGGCGTCGCGGACTGGAGGGACTGCGGCACTCGCGAAAGCGGGACGCAGACGCCATCCGCTACCACTACGACGTCAGTAACGAGTTCTACGAGCTCGTGCTCGGCCCGTCGATGACCTACACCTGTGCTGCGTACCCGACTGCAGATGCAAGCCTGGAGGAGGCGCAGGCCAACAAGCACGATCTGGTCTGCCGCAAGCTGGACCTGCAGCCCGGCCAACGACTGCTGGATGTCGGGTGCGGTTGGGGCGGCATGGTCCGACATGCCGTCGAGCACTACGGCGTCACCGCGCTCGGTGTCACCCTGTCGCAGAACCAGGCGAGCTGGGCGGGTCAGAAGATCAAGGAGATGCGCCTGGACGACCGTGCCGAGGTGCGGTTCTGCGACTACCGCGACGTGACCGAGGGCGACTTCGACGCCGTGAGCTCGATCGGCCTCACCGAACACATCGGTGCGAAGAACTACCCCGCGTATTTCCAGTTCCTGCACTCCAAGCTGCGCCCTGGCGGCCGGTTGCTGAACCACTGCATTACCCGCACGGACACGAAGAAGCCCTCGCTGACCAAGGGCGGTTTCATCAACCGGTATGTCTTTCCGGACGGCGAACTCGTACCGGTCGGCACGATCGCGTCAGCGATGCAGGCGCAGGGGTTCGAGGTTCGGCATGTGGAGGATCTGCGCGAGCATTACGCGCGTACCTGTACGCAGTGGGCCCAGAACCTGGAGGACAACTGGGACGAGTGCGTTGCTGATGCCGGCCTACCCATCGCCAAGATCTGGGGGTTGTACCTGGCGGGTTCCGCGTTGGGATTCACCCGCAACAACATCCAATTGCACCAGGTGCTCGGCCAGAAAGTCGGCCGCGACGGCACCGCGGAGTACCCGCTTCGCCCGTTGTACGGGTAGGGACTGTCCAGCTGAGGCGGAATGCGGTGGCTCGTGTCGCCGTTGACGATTACGATGAACACGTCGGCCCACGGGTCGGCGACAACTCAACAGTGTGACGTGCCCGCAACCTGGGGGTGATCGGTTTCGACGTTGACCGACATTTCAGGGGAAGCGGGTCGAGGATGCACAGTTATCTCGTTAACGATCTGTGCAAAACCAATAGGTGCCGATTCCAAGCGCACCGACTTCGCCCTCGCTGCCTAAGCGAGCGTAGAAGTCCGTCAGCCTGAGCTTGTTCTCGACTCAGTGTCTGGCGTCAGCTAGAGGACTTGCTGTGTCGTCACGCCGAGGGGCGACGCGGGACTCTTACTCGGCTGGGCCTGTCAGGGAACGCGTGCGTGCGAGTCCTGGGGCCGAGAAAATCCTTAGCGCACTGCACCCGGAGAAGCCCTGGAGCGCGTTTAGCGGACGCGGGTTCGATTCCCGCCACCTCCACTCCCGGCACGTCACACTGTTGAGTAACACCCTTCGGCGGCCGCATTTTCCACGCGGAAAGATATATCCGCCCCGCAGTTACCGGCGAACCTCCAAATGTTGCCTGCGGCACCTCGTGTCGGGCAGCACAATAGGTCCCATGCCCCTCATGCCTTCGGTTTCGAACTCCATCATCGTGCGCCTGGAACTTCCGGGCCGCCCCACTGCGGTCAGCGAGCTGACCGGCGCCGTCGAGCGTGCGGGCGGACTGGTCACCGCCTTCGACATCAGTTCTTCGGACACCGCCCGCATGCAGGTGGACGTCACCGCAGCGGCTCGTGACGCCGACCATGCCGGTGAGCTGGTCGACGCCATGCGCGCGGTGGAAGGGGTTGAGGTCCGCAAGGTCAGCGACCGGGTCTTCCTTGCCCACCTGGGTGGCAAATTGAAGATCGAGTCCAAGGTGCCGATTCGCAACCGTGACGACTTGTCGATGGTGTACACCCCGGGTGTGGCTCGGGTCTGCATGGCCATCGCGGAGAATCCCGAAGACGCTCGGCGGCTGACAATCAAACGAAACACGGTGGCGGTCGTCACCGACGGTACGGCGGTTCTCGGTCTGGGCAATATCGGCCCCCTCGCCGCCATGCCGGTCATGGAGGGCAAGGCTGCCCTGTTCAAGCGATTCGCTGACATCGACGCCTTCCCGATCTGCCTGGACACCACCGATGAGGACGAGATCGTCCGTACCGTCAAGGCGATTGCTCCAGTGTTCGCCGGTATCAACCTCGAGGACATCTCGGCTCCGCGTTGTTTCAGCATCGAGGCGAGGTTGCGCGAAGAACTGGACATCCCGGTCTTCCACGACGATCAGCACGGTACGGCGATCGTCGTACTCGCGGCCCTACGAAACGCCTTGCGGGTCGTGGGCAAAAACCTTGCTGATGTGCGCATCGTGCAGAGTGGTGCCGGAGCCGCCGGCACCGCGATCACCAAGTTGATGCTGCACGCCGGTGCGCGCGACCTGGTGCTCGCCGATATCGACGGAATCGTCCACTGTGACCGGGCCGACATCGTCGGCGACAGCTCCTCGACGCTCGCTTGGGTGGCACAGCACACCAACCCACGAGGCGTCACCGGCACATTGAAGGACGCGGTGCGCGGCGCCGATGTTTTCATCGGCGTCTCCGCTCCGGATCTGCTGACGGGCGACGATATCGCCACGATGGCCGACGGCGCCGTGGTCTTCGCGCTCGCAAACCCCAAGCCAGAGGTCGATCCGGGCGATGCAGCAGAGCACGCAACGGTGGTCGCCACGGGCCGTAGCGACTTCGCCAACCAGATCAACAACGTGCTCGTCTTCCCGGGCGTGTTCCGTGGTCTGTTGGATGCGCAGGCAACCGACATCACGCTCGACATCATGCTTGCGGCAGCCATGGCACTTGCCGACGTGGTCAAACCAGAAGAGCTGAACGCTGCCTACATCATCCCAAGCGTCTTCCACCCCGGAATCGCATCAGTCGTAGCCAAGGCCGTGGTGGATGCAGCGGGGGGTAAGGGCGCGGACGAGGCGGCAACGCGGGGTCAGGTCGTCTGAGCCCGGTGAGCGCGGCGACGGGCCTCCCGTCGGAGTAATCCGGTGGTGACCGCCCGTCGTGCTACCGGTCCCAGGTCATCCAGGACGCCTATCAGCCCCGCGAGCTGATCGAGGCTCGCAAGCGCAGAGTCGCCGGCTTCGCTGGTGACACCCTGCATGAGCTGCACCCCGATGAAGCCGCAGGTCACCGCATTCGCCAGGCCGTCGATGTCGACGACATCAGCGAGGGGATGTCCGGACAGGACTCTGCGCAGAACGCGCTCGACCTGAGCGGACCACTGCCCGAGGCAGTAGCGCGCGGTGCCGGCGATGATTTCGTTGTGTTGACCGGCGGCCAGGATCTGCGCCATCGACCCGACATTCCCGCCGCGGCGCTCCGTGGTGTTCAGTTCGCGCGCCACGACGAGGAGTGCCTCCAGGGTGTGCACGGCATCGAATCGGTCGGTGTACACGGCAACCCGGGCGTCCAGTGCTGTCCGGCAGGAAGCATCGATGAGATCTGTGACGGTGCCGAAGTGGTAGAAGACCAACGCCTGGTTGACCCCCGCCCGGGTGGCGACCGACCGCGCCGACACAGCAGCCAGCCCGTCCTCGCGCAGCACGGCATCGGTGGCGGTCAATAGCTTCGTGCGTGTGTCGGTCATCGCTGCACAACGCTATGGCACAACGCTCCGTCGGGAGCAGGTGCTGCGTGAACCCAGCCGGCCGATGCCGGGTCCGAGGGGTGAAGGGCCCCCATAGGAGTGGGAGAGGACCTGCATCGGTGAGATCAGTCACTTCGGGGCCGTTTGGGACGTGATTGCGCCGGTGTGATTCGTGGGTAGGCCTGACTGCCGCTACTCTCAAGTTGTATTCACGCGATCTTGCGTTCTCTTCTTTGACCGGTCCACCTACTCCTGCAATCAGCAGCGGACCGGCTCCTCATGTATGGGCGCCGAGATCTTCGACGGCGCTATGCGTACCTCGTTTTCGTCAGCACGGGTCCATCGAGACCTGCCGCTGTCGTTTCCCTTTGGGGTTTTGTGCGCGCCCATATCTGAGAGGCAACACCATGACCCCACCCAAGAAGCCTGACGACAAGAAGCCGCGCTGGAGCAGGGCCCAGAAGCAGGAAGCGCAGCGCGCTCCTGCTCGCCGCTCCGACGGTCCGAGCAGCCGCGGCTCCGATGCGCCCCGCACGTCTGATCGTCGGCACGGCGGCCAGGGCGGACCAGGCGGCGTTCGCAGCTATAACAACCGCGATTCCCGCCCTTCGTACAACCGGGACAGCCGCCCGTCGTTCAGCCGGGACTCCCGTGATGATCGCGGTGGGGAGCGTCGTTCCTCCGGTAACCGTGAGGACCGCCCCGCCTACAACCGTGAGGACCGTCCTGCCTACAACCGGGACAACCGCGACAGTCGCCCGTCCTACAACCG
>JALYUK010000340.1 GCA_030853805.1 Actinomycetota bacterium
AAGGACGCACCACACACCGCCGCCCTGTGCCCGCCACCGCGTAACCACTGCGCACGGTCAAGTAGCGGACCATCAACCCGGCCGAGACACGGCGGTGCAAGGTTTCGGCGTGGAACGCCAACACCACCGGCACCGTGACCGTCAGCCAATGTTCACGACTGACCCACACAGCCACCTTCGAGTACGCGCCCTCAGGGGCATAACTGCGGTGCCCACGTGAGGCATTGACCGGGCCCCGATCCTCCTGATGCCACCGGGGCAGGACACCGGGCCGGTCACGGCAGGACAGCTCCACGTACGCCGCGTCCGCAGGCGCGCACACACGATGCGACCCCACACGAGCCGCACGCTCAGAACGCGCGTCTCTAGGGTCTTGGCAAAAAAGGGCAGCATGATCTAAAGTGGGCAGCACGAAGCCACCTCTCACGCGAGTAACGAATTCGTAGCCAGCTAGTTACTGGCGCAGAACTTGAAAGCGATCCAACGAACAGCCGCCGCTACAACGGCGGCTTTCGTCATTCCGGGGCACTGCCCCGCAACGTCATCCAGTCATGGGTAGCCGATCGGGCGGCGAATCCTGTAGCGGTGCCTGGTCAGGCATGCCGAGATGCAGCGCGAGCACGGTGACCATGTAGTCGCTAATGCTCATCCCGTGATCCGCGGCTGCTATACGGACAGCCTTGTCTAGTTTTTCGGGCGCGCGGCAGCCGAGCAGTGCTCGGGTGCCCTTGCTTCGCCGTCCCATGGTCAGATTGTGACGCAGGTTGATAACGGTTACAACCACCTGCGCTAGCGGCGTGTCGTCCCGCGCCGGAGGTTCGACGTTGAGACCCCCTGGATGACGGCGAAGTGCCCACGCACAAATGGCGCAGGCACTTCGTGTAGAGGGGATATGCGTGCTTGGTCAACCTCCGCCGCGAGTCATGATCGCTCCTTCCTGTCGCGCGCCACCAAGAGACCAGTTGATTGGCCCCTGGCCGCTCCTAGACTCTCCATCATGTCGGCGGAGCGAACTCCTGATGCAACTCCGGAAATTCTGGAGGTCATGTGCGACCTCGTTCGGTGGCGGACGTATCACTTGCTGCACGGGCTTGGACCCCACCGTGCGTCCAAGATCGCGAAGCTAGTGTCCATCTCCCAGGCCTCCATGATCAAGCATTTGCAGGTCCTCGAAGGCATCGGTTTTGTTACAAGTGAGGGTGATTCAGATCGCCCAGCTCTGCAGTTATGGCGGGCAGTACCCGGGTCGCTGCGGCTTTCAGGGATGGAAGATTCCGAGGAATCGGCCACCAACATGCACAACTGGATGCGCGCGTTCGCTCTGGCCGAGCACCTGCTCCTGCGGGAGTGGGTCGACGAAGAGCAAACCTGGCCGCTGGTGTGGCGCCGAGCGGCATTGAACTATGACTACTGGCTGCATCTGACAAGCGATGAGCTGCAAGAGCTGAATGACGAGCTGCATGCCGTGACCGAGAAGTGGGACAAAATGTCACGCGCACGTACAGTCGGCGATCCCGCTTACACCCCGGTCTACGTTGCTACCAACGCGATCCCGAAGCGTCGTACTTGATGGTCACAATGGTCGATAGGGCAACACCCACGGGGCAAGTTCTTCGATCACCAAAGATCAGTTGGTACTTGGCGGCGTACGTCTTGGACTGCATTGGTGACTTTTTGTGGTTCGTCACCCTTGGTTGGGTTGCTGCTAGGTCCTCCAACGGTCTGGTCAGCGGTTTGATCTTGTGCTCGGGTGCAGTGCCGGCAGCTGGCCTCATGCTGTTCGGTGGTGCCCTGATAGACCGCTTCGGCACTGCTCGAACAGCTATCTACACGATGACGGCGCGAGCACTCGTCATGATCGTGTGGACGATCGCGATTATGAGCAGCGCAGCACCCCTGCTCGTGCTACCCATCCTTGCGTTTGTACTGGGTTGCGTGGACGGACTGCACCGCCCTGCCTTAGAGACTTGGCCGACCGTGCTGGCGGGTGAACGTGCCCAGACGACCATCTTCGGTTTGGAGCGCCTGGGAACTAGGGCAGGACAGATCGTCGGCGGCATCACCGCCGGCTTACTGATCGCGCACTGGAGCATTGCTGGTCCCTCAGCGATAGCTGCAGCTGCATTTATTGCCGCTCTCCTGATCTTCTGTCGGCTAGCCAGACAAACCGTTCGAGAGGAGACCGTTCGCTCGGTGGGCGCGGTCTCGTCATCACCCAGCCTGGCGGCGTTGGCCAAGTCCGGGCTGCGAGATGTCCGTCAGCACAAGGTGCTGTCTCGAACCGTCCCGGTGCATAGCGGGTTTAATGCTGTCACAGCAGGATTGACGTTCACGGTATTACCGATCAAGGCACACGAGCTGCAG
>JALYUK010000346.1 GCA_030853805.1 Actinomycetota bacterium
GCGGATGTGCCACGCGAAGAAACCCGCCTGCGGGGTGTGCCCGGTGGCCCGCTGGTGCCCGTCGTACGGCGATGGCGAGACCGATCCGGACAAGGCCCGCGCGCTGCTCAGATACGAGATGGCACCCCGGTGACCGATGGCCACGCCGTCCCGTCGTGGTTGCAGAACATCGAAGCTCAGGCCGCGCAACGGATGCCGAGATTCGCGGCGGGTTCAGGCTCCGGTGGTCGGGCTTCCGCCGTACTGATGCTCTTCGGCCCGAGCGTCGGTGGCGGCGAAGACATCCTGCTCACCCAGCGCGCTGAGACGCTGCGTAAACATGCCGGGCAGGTGTCCTTTCCCGGCGGAGGTGTCGACCCGGGGGACGCCGCACCTCGCGACACTGCGTTGCGGGAGGCCAACGAGGAGGTAGGCCTGAGCGCCGAGGGTGTGTATGTCGTGGGTCAGTTGCCGATATTCCCGCTGAGTGTGACAGGATTTCAGGTCACGCCCGTGGTGGCCTGGTGGGAATCACCATCGCCCGTCGTGGCCCGCGAGGCCGAGGTCGCCAGAGTGGCGCGGGTGTCAGTCGCTGACCTGATCGATCCGGCGAACCGGTTCACTGCGGTCGCACCAGGGCGGAAGTTCGCCGCACCCGCGTTTGAGGTGGACGGACTCTACATCTGGGGATTTACTGCGATCCTGCTCAACGAAACGCTGAAGCTCGCCGGACATGCAGTGCCTTGGGACGAGCGCGACGAACGACTCGTACCCGAGCGCTACCGGCGGGTGTGACGCCCGGCGCGGCCCTTACGCAGCCTTTGGCGGCTTGATCGCTGCGACAGCCTTCTGGCTGGTTTCGATGGTGCGCTCCGGCTTGCCCTTGATCTTCTTCAGGGCACCGATGCCGACCAGCGCGAGGAGGGCCGTGATGAGCAGCAGAGCGCCGCCGACGATGAGGAAGCCCGCCCAGGTCGGCAGTACCAGCGACAGCGCCCAGGCGCCCGCAGTCAGCAGGAAGCCGAGCGCGAAGAGGCCGAAGACGGCCGCCCCGACCAGCATGCCCGCGCCCTTGCCACCCTTGGCGACATCGGACTTGATCTCAATCTTCGCGAGGGCGATCTCACCTTTGACGATGTCTTTGACATCGGTCTGGGCATCGGCGACCAACTGGCCGAGCGTGCGCTGCCCAGCTGCCTCACGGGATGAGGTGCTGGGCTGCTCTTTGGTGCTCTGAGCCATCGAGGGTCTCCTTCGGTGCGATGTGGGTTCGTACGCGTGCGGTCGGGCCACAGTTTATAGAAGGCTACGGGTAGTCGTGTCGTTTGCGCTGTTGATAGATGTCGGGGATGCCGTCATGGTCATCGTCGCGGTTTTCCTCGATCCACGCGGCTTCGTAGATCTTGTTACGTCGACGCAGCACCGCTGTAGCGAGAAGCGCAGCGAGGAGGGACCCGACCAGAACCCCGATCTTGACGTGCTGATCGGTATCGCTGTCGGGGCCGAAGGCGAGCTCGCCGATGAGTAAGGACACCGTGAAGCCGATGCCCGCGAGCAGGCTCATCCCGAACAGATCCGACCAGGCGATGCCGTCGTCCAGTTTGGCTTTGGTGAACCTGGCCATCACAAAGGTGCTGCCGAAGATGCCGACTGTCTTGCCGCAGATCAGGCCCACCACGATGCCGATCGTGACCGGGTCGGTCACGGCGTCGGCGAAACCGTCGATGAAGTTGACGCCGGCCGCAAAGAAGGCGAAGACCGGTACGCAGAATCCTGCGGACAGTGGGCGGATGCGGTGTTCGAGATTGTGGGCAGTGTCGTACGCCACCGGTACCGACAACCCGAGGAGCACGCCCGCGATCGTGGCGTGGATACCGGAGGCGTGCAGCAGTACCCAGGCGATGACCCCGACAGGTACCAGGATCAGGGGATTGCGGACGCCGAAGCGCATCAGGAGGCCGAACAGGATGACGACGGCGAAGGAGCCGAACAGGGCCCAGACGTTGATCGTGCTGGTGAAGAAAATCGCGATGATGGTGATGGCGATCAGGTCATCGACCACCGCCAGTGTCAGCAGGAATGAGCGCAGCGCCGTCGGTAGATGGGTGCCGATCACGGCCAGGACCGCGACAGCGAACGCAATGTCGGTAGCCGTGGGGATTGCCCACCCGTCGATGGCCCCACCGCCGGAAATGAGCTGGACGAGCACATAGAAGCCAGCGGGCACGACCACTCCGCAGGCGGCCGCGATGACCGGCACCACGGCTTTGGCCGGGTCACGCAGGTCGCCGCGCAGGAACTCGTGCTTGAGCTCCAGGCCGACGGTGAAGAAGAAGATCGCGAGCAGCCCATCGGAAGCCCAATGGCTCATGCTGAGGTGCAGGTCGAGCGACGAAGGACCGAACTCGAAGTCCTGCAGGCTGAAGTAGGCAGCGTCCCAGGGGGTGTTCGACCAGATGATCGCCACGAGCGCAGCCACCAGCAGCATCGCCCCACCGATTGTCTCCAGGCGCAGCAGATCGGCGACGCGTTTGGCCTCGGGCCATTCGCCGCGGGAGAACAGTGCGTTCTTGGTGTCGGTGGGAAGAGACAAGAGTTGGCCGCCTTCGCGGTTCGGTGAGATCTTCGACGACGTGCCGACCGGGACCTTCGGCTCCCATGGAACTCCCAGTTTATCCGGATCACCATCTCGTGGTGCTGCATCGGTGCGAACCGGGACCACCGCAGGGGCGGACCGGCGGGCACAACGAGCATGATGGTTATGACGTTGCGTGCGGTTGGCGGCCCTTGTTCGACCCTCCATCGGACGCACGCGAGATCTTGCCCGGACAGCCCACGCTAAATTGGTCGTCCGTGGCCGGACCTCTGGACGATCTGCTGACACTTCCCGGGGTGGCGGATGCCGTGAACGATGCCCGCGAGACCTGTACGGCGCTGCGGTGGCACCCTGCGCTTCGACGGCGCATCCCCGAGGGCGCGACCGAGTCGCGGGTCCGGGGTGCGCGGGCGAGTGCAGCCCTGGACGGGGCGGAGTTCAGCGTCGATGTCGTACGCGACCTGATGCGCGGAGCGGTTGCCTGGCCGGACCCGGCGGGACCGTTGGAACAGGCCTTGCGCAGCGCGGTGCGGGCGACCTCACAGACCGAACGCCTCGGCGCCGCGGTGCGGTCCGCGCCTTCCGGCGCCCTCGCGCGGCTGCACGTCGCTGCTGCCGCGGACCTCGCTGAACAGGAGTCTCTCGGGCGTCCGCGCACCGGTGACCAGGACTGTCGCGAGTTGGTGGAGCTGGGGTCAGCGCCGCCGGCATCGGTAGCTGCGGAACGGATGCGCGGAATCGCGGGGCTGTTGGACGCCTCGCAGGACGCGCCGATCGTCGTGGTCGCGGCGATCGTCCACGCCGAGATCGCCTGTGCCCGACCGTTCGCGAGGGGCAACGCCGTGGTCGCCAGAGCCTTTGAGCGGGCGCTGCTGGTCGAGGGCGGACTGGACCCCACCGGCGTTTCGGTGCCTGAGTGGGGACACGGGCGCGGCGGCGTCGTGGAGTACCTGGGCGCGCTCGCGGCGTACGCGACCGGTACGCCGGACGGGGTGCGCCTGTGGTTGATCCACTGCGCAGAGGCGGTAGCGGCCGGTGCGCAGGAAGGCGGCCGGATCTGCGACGCGGTGCTGGCGGGCCGGCTGAACTAGCGCATTGTCCTCCTGAAACGTGTCCGGCGCGACCCTTGCATGTGTGCTCGAGCAGGAGTAGACCTGAGGTCATAACTACACACCACCGCGAATGACCAGGCACCCACGCGCAGGCAGTTCACTGATGAACCAGATCGTTCCCGCACCTCACGGACGGGCCGGCAGCAGCCATGTGCACGCTTGGTAACCAGGTCACCCGCGCGTTGGTGAAGGCGCCCCCACCGATCATGGTGGGGGCGCCTTCGACGTAGTGGATGCGCCTTCAACGTGGTGGGGCGCCTCGACAGGTAGCCCGTCTGAGCACCGTCCACATCCCCGCGGCGCGGTGGAACCGGTCCACACGTCGGCGGCCATCGCTGGTGCGTACGGCGGTGCAGCCGGTGAAGTACGGATATGTCTGCACCGACTTCCGCACCGACGTCCGCACTGACCTTCGCGTCTGCCTCAGCCGTCGCATCGCGCCCGGGCCCGGTGTCGCAGCCGACGGGTGCCCCGTTCGCAGTGATCGGGTGCGGTGGCGGGGCCGGTGCCTCGACCCTGACGGCAGCGCTCGCGGCCGTCGCTGCCCGACGGGGGTACGCGGTCGGGATCATCGACCTGGATGCCACCGGCGGCGGCCTCGACGTCGTCTTCGGCATTGAGCAGACACCCGGAGTGCGGTGGTGCGAGGTGTGTGGCGTGGACGGGGAGTTGGATGGTTGCGCGCTGTTCGAAGCCCTGCCGGGGGTCGGGCCGGTCAGCGGAAGGTCGACCGGGACCGGTTCGATCGGTGTCCTGTCGCACGGTCGTGAGCCCGCGGCAGTACCTGAGCACGTCGTCGCTGCGGTCGTCGCGGCACTCATCACCGCCTGCGATCTGGTGCTGATCGACGCGTGCTCCCTGGAGGAGTTGGAGGTCGTGCCGGTCGAGGTCGAGGTCGTCGTGGTGGTGCACGCAACGGTCCGTGGCACTGGCGCCGCAGCCGCTACCGCGAGCGCGCTGAGACAGAGCGGCAGGGAGCCGGTTCTGGTGCTGCGGGACGGGTCGTCCGTGCTGGCGACGCAGGTGGCCGACGTCGTCGAGGCGCCGGTACTGGCCAGGATACGGACCGAGCGGCGGGTGGAACGGGCCCTCGCGCGGGGAATCGGCCCGGGCGCGCGTGGCGCGTTGGCCTCCTCGTGCGAGCACCTGCTGGACGCCCTGATGCAGCGTCGGGATGCGTCATGAGCGTCGATGAAGCAATGTGGGACCAGATCCGGCGCGGCACACCGCCCACCCTCCAGGCAGTCGACGCGCTGGCTGCATTGGACCGGGTCACCCTCGGGTCCGGCCGGGTCGCTGCGCTGCGCTCGAAGATGGTGGCCGAAGTGTTCGGCGCCGGCCCGCTGCAGGAGCTGCTCGAACAGGGTGCCGTGACCGATGTGCTGGTCAACGGCACCGACGGGGTGTGGATCGACCGTGGGAACGGGCTGGAGGAAACGTCGTGCGAGGTCGGAGATGCCGTCGCTGTGCGCCGACTCGCGGTGCGTCTGGCGACCGCCGCGGGGCGACGGCTGGATGAGACCACACCGTTTGTGGACGGGCTGCTGCCTGGTGGTGTGCGGCTGCATGCAGTACTACCGCCGCTGGTTGCGCACGCGGCGCATATCAGCCTGCGGGTGCCCAGAGACCACCCGCCGACCGTCGCTGCCTTGCAGGCCGCGTCGATGTTCGGGCAGCTTGGCGCCGAGGTGTTGTGTCAGTTGGTCGCTGCGCGGGCCGCCTTCGTCGTCACCGGAGGTACCGGATCGGGCAAGACGACACTGCTTGGTGCGCTGCTGTCCCTGGTGCCGGTCACTGAACGGATCGTCGTCGTCGAGGACGTGCGCGAACTACGCATCGACCACCCGCACGTCGTGGCATTGCAGGGCCGTACCCCGAATGTCGAGGGCGCAGGCGCGGTCTCATTGGAGACATTGGTGCGGCAGTCGCTGCGGATGAGGCCGGACCGGCTCGTCGTCGGAGAGGTCCGTGGGGGCGAGGTGCGAGAGCTGTTGACCGCTCTGAACACCGGTCATGAGGGTGGCTGCGGCACAGTGCATGCCAACGCGGCCTCCGACGTACCGGCGCGCTTCGAAGCGTTGGGTGCACTGGCGGGGATGTCCGAGCACGCCGTGCGCACCCAGCTGGTGAGTGCGATCCAGGTGGTCATCCACCTGCGCCGCGAGGCTGGTGTCCGGATCGTCGGTGAGATCGGGGTGATCGGTTGGGATGGCACGGCGCTGCAAGTTGACCCGGCGCTGATCCGCGAGGGCGGTCGGCTCGAGCGGGGCTGCGGCTGGGACGCATTGGCACAGATCCTGCGAGTCCGCGCGTGAGCGGCGTGGGCTGGGCGTTGGGGTGCTGCGTTGGTGCGCTGTGGTGCTGGCCGTTGAGCGTCGGGCGTCCAGACCGCCCGGCGGCGGGATCAACCCGCCGGATGTCCCTGCGCGAGGCACTGAGGATGGTCGCGCGACGTCTACGTGGCTCCGCTGCTGGTGACGAGAGCGAAGTGTTCGAGACGTTACTGGCGGGCATCTCGCCGGCCATTCAGGCAGGCGTGCCGCCGCTGGTCGCAGTCTCCACGGCGGCATCGGTCGCGTTACGGACCACCAGCGAGCCTCAGCTGCGGGCTCAGCTCCTGCGGCTGCACGGTGCGGCAGTCGGTGGGGCGCCGCTCGCGGACACCTGGGCGCAGTTGGCCGCCCGCTACCCGCAGGCCGGCCTCGGTCCGGTGGCGCGTGCGTGGTCGCTGTCGGATCGGGTCGGGTGCGGGTTGAGCGAGGCGGTCGCTGCGGCGGTCCGGCTGATGTCGCAGGGGCAGGACCAACGCCGTCGGATCGCTGCTGCGACAGCGGGACCGCGCGCGAGCATGCAGGTGCTGACACTGCTGCCGGTGCTCGGAGTCGGCATCTCGATGGTGGTCGGTATCGACCCGACCCAGCTCTACTCCGGCGTTGTAGGTCATGTGTCGTTGGGCCTCGGACTGCTGTTGACGTGGCTGGGTCGATGTCTCATCGCAGCGATGATCAGGAGATCCTGCGCACCGGAGACGTTGAAGTGACAGGGGCAGGATCGGCCCCGATCTGGTGGGTGATTGTGCTGCTGGCATCGCTGCCGTTGCTGTGGCCGACGAGCGTCGCGGACTGCGGCTCGGGCGAGGTGGCTGCCGTGCACCAGCCGGACGGCAGCGTTCGGCCCGATGACGTGCATGCGGTCGCCGAAGCGCTGGATCTCCTGGTGCTCGCGCTCAGCAGCGGAGTACCGATGGTCGTGGCCATCGAGGCGGTGGCGGTCGATGCGGGGGCCGAGGTCGGCGCGCATCTGAGCCAGGTCTCGGCGGCACTGCGGTGGGGCGTCGACGAGGTATCGGCGTGGGACGGTCTACCGCAGGTGTGGAAGCCCGCTGCCGCCGCGTTGGCGTTGGCCGTCAGCGCCGGTGCACCACCGGGTGATCTGCTCCGCCGCGCTGCGCAGGACATTCGTCGCCGTGAAGACCAGCGGCTGGACGAAGCTGCAGGCCGGGTCGGCGTCCTGATCGTGATTCCGCTGGGCCTGTGTTTCCTGCCTGCTTTCGCCTTGCTCAGCGTCGTACCCGTCGTTGCCTCGATCGCGCGCGGCGTGCTGGCTGGTGCGGCATGACCGCACTCCCATTGCCTCATCCCTCGACCGATGGATGAACCACAGGGCCTGGTGCCCCAAATCGAAGGAGTCACAGATGACACGACGAGCGGTTCAGAAGACCCGAGCGGTTCAGAAGACCCGAGCAGCGCAGGCGCACCCACGCTGGAGTCGAGCCCTACGGGCAGGCCGAACAGCGGGGATGTCGACGGCCGAATATGCCGTCGGCACTCTCGCCGCAGTCGCTTTCGCGGCGGTGTTGATCGGCGTGGTCAAGTCCGGGGCGGTGAAGTCGGCGTTGACCTCGATCATCCAGCAGGCGCTCAGCGTCGCGTCGTGAGCGGCCCCCGAGCCGGTCGGCGGCATCGAACCCATGGCGATGCCGGGATGGTGTCGGCCGAGCTGGCGGTCGGCCTGCCCGCCGTCGTGTTTGTGCTGTTGGTCGCGCTCGGGGCATTGACGGCGGGTGTCGATCAGGTCAGGTGCGCAGATGCGGCCCGGGTCGCGTCCCGATCCGCAGCACGCGGCGACACTCCATCGGTGGTTCGTGAGCAGGGTCTGCGTGCCGCACCGGCGGGGTCCGGGATCGGTGTCGAAGAGGACGGCGATCTGATCCGGGTAACGGTTACCAGCCCGGTCCGGGGCCCCTTCGGGTGGGTTGTCGGGTCCGCTTCGTTGCATTCGACGGGGGTGGCGCAGCGTGAGACGGCGCCGACGACGCTGCCGTGAGGCACCCGATCGCGGCAGCGGGACAGTTCTGCTGGCGGGGGTGATATCGGTCATCCTGCTGGTGATGGCCGGTGGGCTCGTCGTGGTCTCGGCCGTGCACGCGAGCATGCGCGCCAGGATCGCCGCCGACCAGGGCGCGCTCGCGGGCGCGACAGCACTGTTGAGCGGCGGGGGCGACCCGTGCGGGAGCGTGGACAGAATGGTGACGGCCAACGGGGCACGACTGGTGTCGTGCCTGACCGCAGGTGACACAGTGACCGTCGATGTCGCTGTGTCCAGTGCGGTTGTGACGAAGTGGGGTCTGGGTGCTGCTCATGCGAGGTCGCGCGCCGGCCCGGAGGCAGCCGGGTGATCATCCGAATGGGCAGCCGGGTGAGCGTCCGGGGCCGAACGCAGCAACCGGTCGAGCAGAAGTACAGCGCCACGTTTGTCCAACGGTTCGTTTCCGTTGCCGCATTTGGGCGACTGCACGCAGGCCGGGCAGCCGTGCAGGCAGGGGCAGCTCTCGATCGCAGCACGGGTCGCCGACAGCCAGATCCTGGCTGCCGCGTAGGCACGCTCGGTGAAGCCGGCTCCGCCCGGGTGGCCGTCGTAGACCACGACGGTCGGCATACCGGTGTCCGGGTGCAGGGCGGTGGAGACACCCCCGATATCCCAACGGTCGGACTGCGCGACCAGGGGCAGCATTCCGATCGATGCATGCTCGGCGGCGTGCAGGGCGCCGGGTAGATCTTCCGCGCTGACCCCGGCGTCCAGGGCAACCGACTCCGGCATCGTCCACCAGACGCCCCGGGTCACCAGCTGGCGCTCAGGCAGATCCAGCGGATGTTCGCCGATGACTTCTCCGGACGGGAGTTTGCGCAGGAACGAGGTCACCTGCGAACGCACCCGGATGGTGCCGAAATGCAACTCGCAATCTGCCCAGACCTGGTTCCTGTCGGAGCTGACGATGTCGAAGGAGCTGACCGACCGGGCCATCGTCGACCATCCCGGGTCACCGGGCACCACGTGCGCGCTGCCGTCCTCCAGGTCCAGCGCGGTCACGACGAAAGGAGAGCCCTGATGGGTGTAGACGGCGCCGGTATGCACGGCGGTGTGCGACCTGGACCCGTCCACCGTCCCCAGGACGCGAGCAGTTCTCGTCTCCACGATCCGCACGACGTCCGACCCGTCTCCGCGCAGCGAGAAGTGGTCGGCCGGGCGGTCCTCGCGGGCCCAGAACCAACCCCGCGGGCGCCGTCGCAACACCCCCCGCGCCACGAGGGAGGCCAGCAGCGGCACCATACCGTCGCCGAAGTAGCTGCTGTCCTGCACGGTCACCGGCAACTCCGCCGCAGCCGCCGCCAGGTGCGGCGCGAGCACGTAGGGGTTACCCGGGTCGCAAACCGCCTGCTCCACGGGTCGGTCGAATATCGCTTCGGGATGGTGGATCAGGAAGGTGTCGAGCGGGTCGTCGGCAGCGACCAGGATCACCAACGACGGCGAGCCGCCGCGCCCCGATCGGCCGGCCTGTTGCCGGAAGGAGGCCACGGTGCCTGGCCAACCGGCGATGACCACCGCGTCCAGTCCACTGATGTCGATACCCAGTTCCAGGGCGCTGGTGGCCGCCAGCCCGCGCAGCGCGCCGCTGCGTAAATCTGCCTCCAGTGCGCGGCGCTCCTCGGGCAGATATCCACCACGATAGGCGGCGACCCGGTCAGTCACGGACAGGTGCGCGCGGGTCATCTCGGCAACGACTTCGACGCCTACCCGTGAACGCGCGAAGGTCAGGGTCTGGACACCGGACGCGACCAGCGCGGTCATCAGATCCGCGGATTCGGCCACGGCGCTGCGTCGCCCGGTGTCGCCCTCGATCCGCGCAGGCCCCGGTTCCCACAAGGCGAAGGTGCGCGGGCCCTGCGGAGACGCGTCGTCGTCCACGACCTGCACGTCGGTGCCGACCAGTGCAGAGAACTGCGCGGCGGGAGCAGCAGCCGTGGCAGAGGCCAGGATGAACGTGGGCTCGGCGGAGTACCGCGCGGCGATGCG
>JALYUK010000233.1 GCA_030853805.1 Actinomycetota bacterium
GCCAACTACGGGTTGAACTACGAACTGCTGGCGATCACCGCCGTCGTCGTGGGCGGAACTCCGCTCAGCGGCGGACAGGTACGGGTCATCGGCACGGTCGCCGGCACCATCTTCATGCAGCTGGTGACCGCGACGCTCGTGCAGAACAACGTCAAGAACTCCTACGCGCAGATGATCGAAGCCGTCATCATCTGCATCGCCGTCTTCGTCGCCCGGGAAAGCGCCAACCGATGAGCCAGCAGATGACCTCGCCCGCCGATGCGGCGGAGGTGTCCGGTGTGAAAGAGACCCGCAGCGAGCGCACGTTCTCACTGCTGCAACGTCAAGGTGGCGTCGCCGTTCTGGCGCTCGTGGTCGTTCTCGCCAGCATCTTCTCCTCCGGATTCGCCTCCAGCGGAAACTTCTCCACGATCCTGGTCGGCACGTCCTACATCTCCCTGCTGGCGCTGGCGCAGACCTTCGTGATCATCACCGGCGGGATCGACCTGTCCGTCGGATCGATGTTCGCGCTCGGTGGCGTCCTTGCAGCGTGGGGGATGAACCACGGTGGCAGCGGGATGGCCCTACTCCTGCCGATCGTCGTCGGCATCATCATCGGCGCGATCCAGGGTTCGTTGATCGCCTACGCGCGGCTCGCGCCGTTCATCGTGACCCTGGCCGGTCTGCTCTTCGCCCGCGGACTGCTGCAGGCGATCAGCAGCGAAGGATCCAAGACCTACCTCATCCCCGGCGGTTCCTTCTTCGCATTCATCGGAGATGGCACCTGGCGGCCGATCCTCACCGCCGTGGTGTTGTTCGCACTCGGTTCGGTGCTCCTGACCCGGACCAGATTCGGTCAGGCGCTGTTCGCCCTCGGCGGCAGTGAGAACGCCGCACTGCTGATGGGTATCCGGGTCAAGCGTGCCAAGGTCCTGCTCTACGTGTTGTCCGGCACGGTGGCGTCCGTCGCCGGAATGCTCAACGCATCACGGCTGCAGTCCGGCGTCAGTAACATCGGGGTCGGTTACGAACTGACTGCCATCGCAGCGGTCGTCATCGGCGGAACCATCCTCACCGGTGGATCCGGTTCGGTTTACGGCACGGCAGCAGGAGTGCTGCTGCTTGCGGTCATCCAGAACCTGATCGGTGTGCATCTGTCGAAGTACGGATCATCCGCATCGGACCTGGTCAACGGCGCATTCCTCGCGCTCGTCGTCGTACTGCAGTCATTCCTGGCCCGCCGGCGACAGATATGAAGGCGCAGAAGACTGTGGCGCCGCGGATCGATGCCAAGCTGGCCGATGGCCGCGACATCTTCTACTACGACGACCGCCCTGAGCTCGATCATCAACTGCTGGACACGCGGGAGCTGCCCGACGTGACGTTGCGGTCGCAGGCGAGGTGGGACCCGCTGATGCGTGAATGGGTCGCGATCGCCTCCCATCGTCAGGGACGCACGCACCGTCCGGCCGACGATGCGTGCCCGCTGTGCCCGAGTACGCCGGATCGACTCACCGAAGTGCCGTCGGCTGACTACGACGTGGTGGTATTCGAGAACAGATTTCCGTCGTTCGCGGCGGGTGTGAGCGCCGTAGCGGATCTCGTTGACGGGGAGCCGTTGCTGTCCAGGATGCGGGGGACCGGCCGCTGCGAGGTGGTGTGTTTCAGTCCTGAGCATGCGGCCAGCCTGGGCGATGTCTCACCCGAGCGGATGCGGACCGTGGTGGACGCATGGTCGGACCGCACCACTGCCTTGAATGCAATGCCGCAGGTAGCGCAGGTCTTCCCGTTCGAGAATCGCGGATCCGAGATCGGCGTGACTCTGAGCCATCCGCACGGGCAGATCTACGGTTACCCCTTTGTCACTCCGTGGACCGCCCGGATGCTTGCCTCTGCCGCGGATCATCACGCGCAGCACGGGAGCAACCTCTTCGAGGATCTGCTGCGCGCTGAGCAGCGGTCCGGCGTCAGGGTGGTCACCAGGACCGAGCACTGGACGGCATTCGTGCCGTCCACGGCCAGGTGGCCGATGGAGGTGCACGTCTACCCCAACACGCGGGTGCGTGAACTGCCCGAGCTCGACGACGCGCAACGCGACGACTTCGCAAGGATCTATCTCGATCTGTTACACCGCCTCGATGGGCTCTACGACATGCCGCTGCCGTATGTCTCCGGCTGGCATCAGGCACCGGCGCGGACGCACCGGGAGCACGCGTACCTGCACCTGCGGTTGCTGTCGAACCGCCGTAGTGCGACCAAGTTGAAGTTCGCGGCCGGTTCCGAGAGCGGAATGGGAGTTTTCATCAACGACATCGCACCCGAGGTTCAGGCAGCCGCACTGCGGGACGTGGTGCCCGCTTGAGGTCGCGGTTCGAGGACATCTACGGCCGGCCGCCGCAGCGGACCTGGTTCGCTCCGGGTCGGGTAAACATCATCGGCGAACACACCGACTACAACGACGGTTTCGCACTCCCGATCGCCCTACCGCTCGGGGTACGGGCCGACGTCGCGGCGGTGGCAGACGGCACTGCCAGAGTTTCATCGGTGCAACACCCCGGTGAGGTGGTCTCGGCCCGCATCGAGGATCTGTCACCGGGCTGCGTGGACGGCTGGGCGGGGTACGCCATGGGGGTGCTGTGGGCACTGCGCGAAGAAGGTCACCAACTGCCCGGTGTCGACGTTCTCATCGACGGCGACGTGCCGGTCGGAGCGGGTCTGTCCTCCTCGGCTGCGCTGGAGTGTGCTGTGGCCACGGCCGTCGATGACTTGTTCGGCCTCGGCTGCGGCTCCGACTCGTTGATCCGGATCGCGCGCCGTGCCGAGAACGATTTCGTCGGTGTGCCGACCGGAGCTCTGGATCAGACCGCGTCGATGCAGTGCCGGCGCGACCAGGCGCTCTTCGTGGACTTCCGATCGATGCAGACCCGGGCCGTGCCGCTGCAACTGGACCAGGCCGGTCTCGTGCTGCTGGTGATCGATACCCAGGCACCGCACCAGCTGGTCGACGGCGAATACGCCGCGCGTCGAGCTGACTGTGCCCGCGCCGCTCACGCTCTCGGTGTGGCTTCGTTACGCGAGGTGGCCTCGGCCGACCTGCCCGCAGCATTGACCACCCTGGCCGAACCGGTCCTACGACGACGTGTCAACCACGTGGTCACTGAAAATGCCCGGGTGACTCAGGCGGTGGAGTCGCTCGACTCCGGGAAGGATCCACGGGAGCTCGGATCGTTGCTGACCGCATCGCATGTATCGCTGCGCGACGACTACGCCGTGTCATGCCCCGAACTCGACCTTGCGGTCGACACCGCTCTGGCTGCGGGTGCCCATGGGGCG
>JALYUK010000234.1 GCA_030853805.1 Actinomycetota bacterium
GGCCCCGGATTACTAGCAGGCTGTGGGATCGGAGCTGCGACTGGTGGTTCTAGCGGTCTTGTGGGTGGCGCCGTTGGTTACGTATGGTCGCAAATCCCATGGTGAACAGGTTTTTGTTAACACCATCCTGGAAGACCCGTGCCCATAAGGGGCCGCGCGCATGACAGTAATAATTATTGCCGCTTCCATATTCGGCGGGATCTGTGGAGTGATTGCCGTCATTGTGATCGGTAGAAGAGATCGAAACAAGCGTTGACTTGAAAATCACGGCGATGCGGGTGGTTTGCTGTTGCGCCGGGCGAACTTCTGGTCTCGGTGAGGGTCTTATGAACGACACCGATGGAGACTTTGACTCCGGTGGCGATGGTGCGGATGGATTCTCCGCGTTCGCGGCGGCGGGCGGCTTCGAGACCATTTTTAGTTTTGCGGACGATGTCACGGCGCCGGTCTTCTGACAGGGCGAGGGCTAGATCCAGGATCAGGGAGCGTCCGGTGTGTTCGCCGGCTGCGATGCCGGTCAGTATTTTCACGGCGACGCCGCGCTGGAACAGGTCGTTCAGGACAACCAGCCCTTCCAGCAGGTTGCGCTCGAGGCGGTCGACTTCCTGGACGGTCAGCATGTCCCCGTCCCGGACGTGGGACAGCGCCTCGAGGGTTGGTTCGGAAGCTGTTGCGCACGTGGTGTGTGGACCGCGGTCGGGGGGATTTCAGTGGATGTTGTCCAGCAGGAGGGGCGTCAACTGGTTGTCGACGATGTCGCGGATCATGTCTGGGTTGACTCGGAAGTATTCGTGGACGACCACGTTGCGCAGGCCGGCGATCGAGGCCCAGGGGATGTGTGGGTGTTCTTGTTTGAAGTCCTCGGGTAGGGACTTCACTGCTTCTCCGATGACGGCGAGGTTGCGGAGTATGGCGTCGTAGGCCATGGGGCTAGTTCTGGGGAGTCGAGATGGTCGCGGTAGGTGATGCAGCGTGAGACCGCAGCGCGAATGTCGTCCAGGCGCTCTGTTTCTGAGCGGCTCACACGGCGACCGCATCAGTAAGGGCGGTGGCTGATACTTCGTCGCGTAGGAGCATTTCTGCTACGACGTCGACGCGGACGCCTAAGAGGTTGCTCAGTTCTTCGGCGAGTCCAGCGACGCGTAGTAGCTCGTTTCCGGCCCCTGCGGACAGGTCAACGAGAAGGTCTAGATCGGAGCCCTCGTGGGCATCGCCGCGGGCTACTGATCCGAACAGTCGCAGGTTGGTGGCGCCGTACTGCCTCAGCAGCGCTGCCACACCAGGGCCTTGCTGGGTGAGGACGCCACGAAGCTGGAGTGTCACTGCGGTCGGCTCACCCATAGTTCGAGAGTAGCGAAAGGCCCGTCAGGCGGTACCCGGGCGCGGGCAGTACCAACCTGCTTATATCGCGACCCCTGCAGACGATCTGCCGCCGGTGAATGTTCCGCAGTTAATTGCCCGTAACTGCGGCACGTGGTGACGCTCTCCCCGGATTGGCGCGGGTCCCGGTGTCCACTAGCGCGACTCCCAGCACCTGATTAACTGCGGAATATGCCCCCGACAAGCCCGCACCGCCCTCCACGCACCTGCTGCTGTTTTTGTAACGGTCCGGGCCAACGAAGTCTCGTGTCTGGACGTGGGCGGCGTGGACCTGATTAACCGCTCCCAGACTAGGGTTTATGGACCTTCGACAGTGAGGCACTCCATGGGGTTCCGTTATGACCATCTCGGTGATGCTGACGTCCGGTCGGCGATGGTCGCTGGCTGGTCTGCGGAACGTGCCGATCTCCTGGCCCGCTGGCCGCGTGATCAGTGCTACGGCAAGCTGCTCACCGATGAGGGCTGGGCGGCGTATGAGGTTGCCATGCCCAAGGGCCTAGGGGCACACGATGACGAATGGCTTCTGGCGGAAATGTCAGCGGCTGAATATTGGATGGCAAAGTCGCCCCGCCAGACGAAAAATGTCGTCACGATGGTCAACTACAACAAACAGAATGCACTCGAACGGTTGGTATATAGCGAGTTCAACATCGCATATATTCACGGTCTTGCCGAGACGCTACTAGCTCGGGGTGAAACTGAGTGCGTCGTGTACCGGGCCGGCTTTGCCGACGAGCCGCGGAGCGAATGTGCGCAATGGGAAGGACAGACCTTCCTACTCAACGATGTGCTCGCCGGTCACCGCGCACGATATTTCCCGCCGCCTGGTAACCCTCATGCCTGGTCAGTACCTTCAGTTGCCAACTGTCATCACAGCATTCGAGCTACGTCGATCTAGTCCAGCGGGAGGCGTCGGGTCGTGGAGCGTCACCGACAGCCCTAGTCCCGGTGTCGGTCGGCGTGGGTCCCGTAGGGTCTGGTTAACTGCGGAGCATGCCGCAGGAGAGCTCTCAACGCTCATCCAACACCTCTGCCGCCGGCGCTGGTGAGGGGATCAGTTGGGCGGCCGGCGTGGCAGCGTTCCTGGAGCGGCCGACCGCGCCAGCGACGCGCCGCACTTACGCGATCCTGCTGGGTCGGATCGGTGCCCAGCTGCCCGAAGGTGCGAGCCTGGGTGGTCTGAATGCGTACGACTACCAGGCCGCTGTGGTCGGTGCGTACGGCGACGCAGCGCCGGCCACGTTCAACTTGGCCACCCACGCCCTCCGGGGTGTGCTGCACCATGCGGCCGATTGGGAATGGTGCCCCGACACCGTGCCGTACCGGTTCGGGCGCCTGGCCCGGCCCCGGCGTGTGACTCACGATCATGACCGCGCGTTGAGCCGAGAGGCGATCGAGCAGCTATGCACCAA
>JALYUK010000360.1 GCA_030853805.1 Actinomycetota bacterium
CATGACGGCCGTCTCCGGACGACGGATGTCCGAGACAGTGGCGCGCCGCGGTGGCATCGCAATCCTGCCGCAGGACATTCCCGTCCACGCGGTGCAGGAGACGATCGAGGCGGTCAAGGCCAGCCACCCCGTGTTCGAGTCAGCGGTGACGATCGGTCCCGACGCACCGGTGAGTGCTGTTCTCGCGCTGATGGGCAAGCGTGCACATCGTGCCGCTGTCGTCGTGGACACAGACGGTCGCCCCGTGGGGGTCGTACAGGAGGCCCAGTGCCTGCGGGTCGACCGATTCACCACCGTCGGCCAGGTGATGGCTGAAGACCTGCTGACGGTGCCCGCCGCCGTCGACCTGCGAGAGACCTTCGACCTACTCGTCAGCTCTCATCTGGAACTCGCGCCGGTCATCGACGCAGACGGCAGACTTGTCGGCATCCTGACCCGCAAGGGCATCCTGCGCTCGACCATCTACTCCCCCGCACTCGACCGCGACGGGCGGCTGTCCCTCGGGGTGGCCATCGGTATCAACGGGGACGTGCGGGAGAAAGCCGACACCATGCTCGGCTCCGGCGCCGACGTGTTGGTGGTCGACACTGCGCACGGCCACCAGGACAAGATGCTCGATGCACTGGGCCTGGTACGCGACGCACGAGACGAGCACGAAGCGGCGACCGGCGTACGCATTCCGATAGCTGCCGGAAACGTCGTGTCGGCCGCCGGCACACGTGACCTCGTGAGCGCCGGCGCCGACATCGTCAAGGTCGGCGTCGGCCCCGGTGCCATGTGCACGACCCGGATGATGACCGGAGTCGGCCGACCCCAGTTCTCGGCTGTGCTCGAATGCGCTGCGGCGGCAAATGAACTCGGTGCGCACGTATGGGCGGACGGCGGTGTGAAGTACCCGCGTGACGTGGCGCTGGCGCTCGCCGCGGGTGCCGCCTCGGTGATGATCGGCTCGTGGTTCGCCGGCACCTGGGAAAGCCCCGGTGACCTCAACAAGGATGCCGATGGTCGGCTCTACAAGGAGTCCTTCGGGATGGCCTCAGCGCGCGCCGTCGGCAATCGCAGTGCCGGACGCGATGCATTCGACCGAGCCCGTCTGGGGTTGTTCGAGGAGGGCATCTCCTCCTCGAAGATGTACCTGGACCCGGCACGGCCCGGCGTCGAGGACCTCATCGACGGAATCGCAGCCGGCGTCCGATCGAGCTTCACCTACGCCGGAGCGGACAGCATCGCAGCGTTCCGCGAGAAGGCCGTGGTCGGCATACAGAGTGCCAGTGGATATGACGAAGGTCGACCGCACGAGACGTCCTGGTGAGCCGGCCTTACTGATCTTCAGCGGTTCGCGCGACGCTCACGACGACCCTCGCGCGATCGGCCTACGCCTTCCTTTGCGTCGAACGCGCCTGGAAACAGGAGCCGACGCCCGAAGGCCCAGTAGTACCCGGTGACCATCGCCAGCACCACCAGCCCCCACACGGGTGCGTTCGTCGGCCCCATCAGGACGGCGTAGATCGCCACCAGAAAGCCCAGTCCGATACCAATTCCGTTTGCTCGCTGCATTGTGGTTTCCCATCTGAGGTGTGCTTCTCAACCTAGTCACAACGGACGGCTCGGCAAGTGATTTCGCGTGGTCACCGGGTGCTGCGCCGCAGAGTTGCGGTCGCCGCGACGAGTGCTGCCAGCGTGCCCCCCGTCAGTACGAGCAACCCCCGCAGGAAGGTTCCGTCTACCGAGGGCGAGGACGCAACCTGCTGAAGCGCCTCGACGGCGTAGGTCAACGGCATCGCATCGGAGAACCAGCGCAGCACCGGAGCCATCTGGTCGCGTGGCTGGAACAATCCACAGACCAGCAACTGCGGCAGCACAATCACCGGCATGAACTGCACTGCTTGGAACTCGGTACGGGCAAATGCACTGGCGAGTAGTCCGAGGGCCACTCCGAGCAAGGCGTCCAGCGCGGCAATGAGGACCAGCGCCCACACCGCGCCGGCCAGTGACAACCCCATCCACAGTGAGACGGCCACCGCCAGCGCAACCTGCACGAGCGCGAGCGCGGAGAACGCAACCGCATATCCCGCGATCAGGTCCAGCTTCGCCATCGGCGTGGTGAGCAAGCGCTCCAATGTGCCCGACGTGCGTTCGCGCAAGGTCGCGATGGACGTCACCAGAAACATCATCAGGAATGGAAAGAAACCCAACAGCGCGGGTGCCGAGCGGGTGAAGATCGCGGCGGAGTCAAAAACATAGCGCAGCATCACCAGCAGCACTGACGGCATCAGCAGCATCAGCACAACGGTGGGTGGATCGTGGCGCAACTGGGTGAGCACACGCACGGCAGTGACGAGGGTGAGCTTCGGACTCATGCTGCACTCTCTTGCGCGACCAGTGCCAGAAACGCTGCATCCATCGAGTGGGTAGCTGTGCGCTGCATCAGCTTTCGAGGCGAGTCGTGGGTGAGGACGATACCGTCGCGCATCAGCAGCAGGTCGTCACAGCGTTCGGCCTCTTCCATCACGTGGCTGGACACCAACAAGGCCAGCCCGTGCTCCACCAGGCGACGGAAGAGCGACCACAGGTCCTCGCGCAGCACTGGATCGAGCCCCACCGTGGGTTCATCCAGCACCAGTAGCTGCGGTCTGCCCAGCATTGCCACGGCGAGACTGACCCGCGAACGTTGGCCGCCGGACAACCGCCCGGTCAGATGAGCTCCGAGAGCAGTCAGGTCCACTTCCTCCATCACCCGATCCACATCGGCCGCCGGCGCGCGGACCACCTGGGCGAAGTAGCGGATGTTCTGCGCAACCGTCAGGTCGTCGTACACCGAGGCCTGTTGCGATGCATAGCCGATCTGCGCCCTCAGCGACGGGTGGCCAGCCGGCCGGCCTAGCACGGTCAGCGTCCCGGACGTGATCCGCTGGGTACCGACGATTGCCCGCATCAGCGTGGTCTTGCCGCAACCACTCGGCCCGAGCAGTCCGGTGATCGAGCCAGGGTCGACCGTGATGTCCAGGTGCCGCAGGACCGCTGTGCCATCGCGAGTGACGCAGAGATCCTCAGATCGGACGGCATAATTAATCATGCGATTAAATGTAGACTTGTCAGGTCAGATGTCAAGAGTGAGCGGAGGCGGATCAGTGGCTACTGCTGGACGCCGGCCGGGTCCCACCACCACACCCGAGCAGATCCTCGATGCGGCACGCAGTCTGTTTGCCGAAAGGGGATATCAAGGCACGACGATGCGTGCCGTAGCGCAGCAGGCCGGGGTGAACTCTGCTCTGGTCCATCACTACTTCACATCGAAAGAGCGACTCTTCGTCGCGGCACTGCGATTTCCGCTCAACCCAGCTGAGGCAGTGGCCGCCCTGCTCGCGGCCGGCCCACGCGAGGAGTTCGCGCAGCGCCTTGTGCGGTTCTTCATCCGCGCCTGGCGCGACCCGGAAACCGGACAGCAGTTACAAGCCGTCATCCGCAGCGCCGTGGGTACAGCGCAAGGCGCGGCATCGGCGCGTCAACTCGCCGAAAACGTTCTGCTGGAACGCACGGCGGGAATGCTGGGGGTATCCCCCCTGCATCTGGCTGCAGCGATCACCCACCTGATCGGGCTGATGATCGGCGCGACCATCATCGGTATCGAACCCCTTGCATCAGCCGGCGAGGACGAACTCGTCGACCTGGTGACGCCGGCAATCGCGCATTACCTCGCCACGTAGAGATTTCGAACCGTTCGTGACCTGCAGGCTTGGCGACCTCGATCCCTCAGCGGCAGACTGCGTCGATATCGAACCGCACATCCTCGATGAGGGGTCGGTGAGTGCCTGCCCGCCGAGAAGACGTACCTGCGGGGTGGGACGAGCTGGCCGTTACGCCGGATTCTGTCAGGCGCCGCTGTTGCCGGCGACGCCGTAGCGACCATCCATCTAGGACCGTCGTTGCCGACGGCCTCCAGCGATCTACCCGCATACTCGGGCGGGCCGCCCTCGAACGCATGCTGTCTGATCTTGCTCCGGGTGGGGTTTACCGAGCCGCACCGGTCACCCGGCACGCTGGTGGTCTCTTACACCACCGTTTCACCCTTACCGCCGCGGTCTGGCGCGGAGCGCAAGCCCCGACCACCACGCGACGGCGGTCTGTTTTCTGTGGCACTTTCCCGCGGGTCACCCCGGGTGGCTGTTAGCCATCACCCTGCCCTGTGGAGTCCGGACGTTCCTCGGCGAGCAGCACTTGCGCATTGCCCGACGCGGCCGCCTAGCCAGCTCGCCCACGCACTCATGGTAGTAGTCGCGGCGGGCAGCCTCGACCGAGCGACTGCCTGCGTTCAACAACTCTGAGCGAACCGACCCGAAATGCGCCACCTGGACCTGCGCCGCCTGGACCTGCGCTGTCTACAAACAGCTGTCTCCCTCAGGCGCCGGCGAGCTCGAAGGTCAGTTTGTGCGCGGCGATGTCCACTGCAACCAGCGTGACTTTCACGACCGACCCGGGTTCCGCGCTCCCCAGGCATCGCGCGAGGACCGCGACGTCGCGCAGCTGCACCTCGATATTTTTGTCGCGCACCGACACGACCATCGCATCAAAGGTCTCCCCCAGTCGTGGCGCAAGGACGGCTGCTTCGACGGCGTCGTCACAGGCCCGGCCCACCGACGAAGCCACCTGGTCGCGTGATCGCATGATGTCGGGGAGGTCATCCAGAGCCTCGACCGCCCACGCCGGTGGCTCTGCGCCACGACAGACGGCCTCGCAGATAGCAAGCCCGAATCGGTCCACCAACCGCCGTAGGGGGGCGGTGACATGCGCATAGGGGGCAGCAACCGCCGCCTGGTCGGTGACTTTCGGAATCTCACCGTTGAAGGGGGTGTACCCGGCCCCTCGAAAGAGTGACGCCGCATCGTGGATCAGTGCCAGGTGTCTGGGATCGGTGCGATCCAGCGACGCGATGAACTCGCCGTACGTCCGGCCGTCCGGCCAGTCGATCGTCATGGCCGATGCACGCCGTCGGAAGCTGTCGATCGCGCTCTGCTGCGGCGGCGGCATGGTGCGCAGGATGCCGACCTTGGCATCGAGCATCATCGTCGCCGCACACGTTCCGGCCAGCAGTGAAATTTGCGCGTTCCAACCTTCGCTGGCCACTGGTGGTCGGAACTGCAGTCGGTAGGTGCCGTCCTCGTCGCGTTCCACCTCCTGCTCTGGCATCGGCAAGTCCGCACCGCCGCGTTTGTGCTGCAGGGAGATGCGCAACTCGCCGATCTCCTGCAGCAGGCTGAGCCCGTCGGGCAGCTGCCGGCCGATCCGTTGCTGGACCCTTTCGTAGTCCAGCCGGGCAATGCTGCGAACCCGTGCGAGATAGACCGTTGCGGCGATCACCTCGCCGAGAGCATCGAGCTCGACGTCCCAGACATATGCCCCGCGCACCTGACCCGGCAGCAGGCTGGCGACGTCTTCACTGAGCACCGTGGGGTGCAACGGAATCCGCATGTCCGGCAGGTAGACCGTCTCGCCCCGTACGCGTGTCTCCTGGTCGAGAGCACCTCCAGGTTCGACGAAAGCCGCTACGTGGGCGATCGCGTATCGGACCCGGAATCCACCGGTCGTGCGTTCCAGATACATCGCCTGATCCAGATCGACGGAGCCCGGAGGGTCGATGGTGAAGAACGGTACGGACGTCTCATCCCGTGCCGGTAACTGCGCTGCGTCGACGGCACGCCGGGCTTCGTGAAGCGCGGCCTCCGGGTAGTCGATCGACAGCTCATGTTCCGCGCGTATCGCGGCGAACGCCCGTTCCAGCGGGCCGGGGTCAGCGGTGTTCGGATCGGCCTGAGGTGCATGCACGACGCGAGGCAGCATGTCGGTCACTGTACGCAGCGGCGGACGCCGACCGGACGGCATACGTGATCTCAACCGACGTGATCTCGACCGACGTGTGCGTCAGGCCACCTTCGCTGGCCGTGCCGTGTTCGGCATCAGTCCTGGTGTCGTGTTCCAGGTGACGCCGGTGCCGGTGACGTCGGCGGTGAGCAGGTCGCGGTGCACGATGGTGTGGTGGCGTGCGCACAGTAGTGCCGCGTTGGTCAGGGTTGTTTCTCCGCCGGTCCACCACGGATTCACGTGGTGGGCGTCGCACCAGTCCGGTGGCCGATCACAGTCGGGGAAGGTGCAACCCTGATCCCGGTGGATGACCGCCGCTCGTAATCCGCCGGTGAAGAGGCGTCTGGCCCGTCCCACGTCCAGTGGCTCCGATGCTCCGCCCAGCACCATCGGGATCAGATCCGCGTCACACGCCAGCCGGCGCAACGTGCCCGCGTCGATGAGGTCACCATCGGTGGTGCGCCCGATGCCGGGCAGGTGACCGGGAAGCGTGCCTGCGTCCTGCAGTCCGGCGAGCAGGGTGTGGTAGTCCAGGGTCACGACGATTTTCGCGGTACCGCCGGTCTCACCGACGGGCCGGGGCGCGGTGCCGTCCAACACGCCGGCGGCTGTTTCCACCAGCCGCAGCAGGGCATCCGCGCGCCGTTTGCCTGGGGTCCGCAGGTCGCGGTCGCGATCGCGATCATCCCCACCGGTTGCGTCGTCCGGCGCAGTGCCGGGACAGCCTTGTGGTGCTGGTGCGGACAGGAACTGCAACGCGTGTTTGACCGTCGCGGCATGCGCGGTCGACAGGTCTGCCTCGAATCGGGTCAAACCACCGGACAGGGCATACCACCGCACCGATTCACATTCCTGCTGTATTTCCTCATCTCGCACGAGTTGTTCGGGGGCGAACCGGCCGATGATCCGGGTGGACAGTTCCTTCAACGCCCGGGGCCCGTAACTGGACAAACTCAGATACCGCAACAACATCTCATCGCGGTCAGCGCACGGCAGTTGCCTGAGCACCCGCGGCACTTCCCGCAACGCCACCGCAGCAACGGGCACCGACGCAGACCCAGCCGCCAGACAATCAGACACGACCTGATTGCGCGGGTCAGCGCACTCCACCCCGACCGCACCCACCCGACGGACAACCACCGGGTCCACCCCGCGGGCGTGTTGCGCGACCCACCCCGGGGCACCCGTCGCCATCGAACTGGCGACCGTCCCACGCGTCAAGGCCTCCGCGGTGGTCAACACCGCGACATTCTCCGCACGGCACACCACCGTCAGCATGTTCGACACCACGTCACCCAGGTCTGCTTCGCTGAGCTGGAACCACGCCCCCGGCCAGGCGT
>JALYUK010000239.1 GCA_030853805.1 Actinomycetota bacterium
GTGCACGGTCGCGCGAGTTACGGCACCCCGCGAGAGCCGCTGCGCCAGGCCATCGCGGACGGGCGGTTACCACTGCTGGAGATAGATCTGCAGGGCGCCCGGCAGGTACGCGTGCAGCTTCCGGATGCCCACTTCGTCTTCCTCGCACCGCCGTCGTGGCAGGAGCTGGTGCGGCGTCTGGTGGGCAGAGGAACCGAGACCGGGGCTGAGCGCGAGCGGCGTCTTGCCACTGCACGGATCGAGCTCGCTGCAGCGGACGAGTTCGACACGGTCGTTGTCAACGACGACGTCGAGCGCGCTTCGGGCGAAGTCGTCGAATTGATGGAACTGATGCGACGGCGGTAAACTGGGCCATTCACGTGTCCGTCCCTGACCGCGTCAGCGGCACGGCACCGTTTCAACTTCAGCACTGCAACGAAAAGAGACACCCGTGTCAGGCACCCAGGCAGCCCCCGAAGGCATCACCGACCCGCCCATCGACGACCTGCTCAGTGTCGCCGACTCCAAGTACGCGTTGGTCATCTACGGCTCGAAGCGGGCCCGTCAGATCAATGCCTACTACTCCCAGCTGTCCGAAGGTCTGCTGGAGTACGCCGGCCCGCTGGTCGAGAGCGGCGTGAACGACAAGCCGTTGTCGATCGCGCTACGCGAGTTGAACCAGGGCAAACTCGACATCGAAAAGGTCGAGGCCTGACCCGCGTCGGTATCCGGTAAGACCATGCGCATCGTCCTGGGGGTGACCGGTGGGATCGCTGCGTACAAGGCGTGCTCGTTGTTGCGCCTATTCGTTGAGGCTGGACATGACGTCACGGTTGTCCCTACTGCTGCGGCCCTGAAGTTCATCGGTGCTCCTACCTGGGCGGCCCTGTCCGGCAAACCTGTTGTCACCGATGTATGGACCGAGGTACACGAGGTCCCGCATGTACGCCTGGGTCAGCATGCGAACCTGGTCGTCGTGGCCCCCGCAACCGCCGATCTACTCGCGAGAGCGGCGCACGGTCTCGCTGACGATCTGTTGACCAATGTCCTGCTCACGGCGCGCTGCCCGGTCGTGATGGCCCCGGCCATGCATACCGAGATGTGGCTGCACCCGGCCACCGTCGCGAATGTGGCAACACTTCGCGAACGAGGTGTCCAGGTCATGGATCCCGCGGTGGGCCGATTGACCGGCGCCGACTCCGGGCCGGGCAGGCTGCCCGAACCTGCGGACATCGCTGCGTTCTGTGCGCCCCACCTGCCCAGCTGCGGTGATACCCGGGTCATCGAAGACATCGGAGGTGGCGATATGGCCGGGATATCGGTCGTGGTCACCGCCGGTGGGACGCGGGAAGCGCTGGACCCGGTCCGCTACCTGGGCAACAGGTCATCGGGCAAACAGGGATATGCGCTCGCGCAGGCCGCGGTCCGACGCGGCGCTCAGGTCACGCTCATCTCCACCGCGTCGCTTCCGACACCGCACGGATGCCGCCTGGTCAGCGTCGAATCTGCGCTGCAGCTGCGCGCGGCGGTACTGGCTCAGACCGCCGACGTGATCGTGATGGCTGCTGCGGTGGCCGACTTCCGTCCCGAGAGTGTCAGTGCCGCGAAGATCAAGAAGTCCTTCGATCCCGCGGCACCCGATGAGGTCCCGACGGTGCGGTTGGTGCGTAACCCGGACATCCTGGCCGAACTTCTGGTCGGTCGGGCAGCCGAGCGCACCCCGTTCCTGGTGGGATTCGCAGCCGAGACCGGCGATGACGACGGCTCGGTCCTGGACCATGCACGTGCCAAACTCGCGCGCAAGCCGGTCGACCTGCTGGTAGCCAACGAGGTCGGCGAGGGTGTGACCTTCGGTCAGGACGATTCCACGGTGCACCTCATGACCCCGGGTGGCCGCGCAGCACAGACGCTGGGCCGCAGCGACAAGCTCACGATCGCCGACGGCATCTGGGACGCGGTCCTGCAGTTACGCGCCGTTGATTAGACTCGGCGGGCGGCCAGCGGAACACGTCTGTCGGCTCCGCCACATCTCGGGACCCGTCGAGCGACGCTCGAGGATTCTGAGGTTCATCTTGAGTACAACACCGTAAGCGCCCAGCATGATGCGACACGAGGAGAAGCTGTAGTGGTTCGTCTGTTCACCTCCGAATCGGTGACCGAAGGTCACCCGGACAAGATCTGCGATCAGATCAGCGATGCGATCCTGGACGCGATGCTCGCGGAGGACCCTCGTTCGCGGGTTGCCGTGGAGACCATGGTCACCACCGGTCTGGTGCACGTGGCAGGTGAGGTCACCACGAACAGCTACGTGCCGATCGCGCAACTGGTGCGGGACACCATCGTGCGGGTCGGGTACGACTCGTCGCTGAAGGGCTTCGACGGGCACACCTGCGGCGTCTCGATCTCGATCGGCACCCAGAGCTCGGACATCGCCCAGGGTGTCGACTCGGCCCACGAGCACCGCGCAGAAGGTGGCACCGACGCGCTCGACAGCCAGGGCGCCGGCGACCAGGGCCTGATGTTCGGGTACGCGTGCGACGACACGGCAGAGTTGATGCCGCTGCCGATCTTCGTGGCGCACCGGTTGTCCGAGCGGCTCACGGCGGTGCGCAAGGACGGAACGCTGCCCTATCTTCGCCCGGACGGCAAGACGCAGGTCACCATCTCCTACGAGGGCGAACGGGCGGTCGCGCTGGACACCGTCGTGTTGTCCACCCAGCACGCCGAGGACATCTCGCTGGACGGGATGCTCGCGCCGGACATCGACGAGCACGTCATCCGCCCGGTCCTGGAAGAGCTGGCAGCAGCTGGTAACCCGCTGGACACCTCCTCCTACCGCAAGCTGATCAACCCCACCGGCCAGTTCATCATCGGTGGACCGATGGGTGATGCCGGTCTGACGGGCCGCAAGATCATCGTGGACACCTACGGCGGAATGGCCCGCCACGGTGGTGGCGCCTTCTCGGGTAAGGACCCCTCCAAGGTCGACCGATCCGCGGCGTACGCCATGCGGTGGGTTGCCAAGAACGTCGTCGCGGCCGGCCTCGCGACGCGTTGCGAGGTGCAGGTCGCCTATGCGATCGGCAAGGCCCAGCCGGTCGGGCTCTACGTGGAGACGTTCGGTACCGAAACCGTGCCGCTGGAGAACATCCAGCGGGCAATCTCGCAGGTCTTCGACCTGCGGCCCGCCGCGATCGTCGCCGAACTGGATCTGCTACGCCCGATCTACCAGCCGACGGCCGCCTACGGTCACTTCGGCCGCACGAGTGCCCCGGGTGTGCAGAACGCTTTCACCTGGGAGCGCACCGACCGCGTCGAGGCGCTGCAGAAGGCCGTCCGTACGTAGGCAGCTGGTCGTGTCGCAGGTCGCGCGTATAACTGACCAGATGATGCCGACAACCGAGGTGACCCGCCCGGTCGCGCTGGTCGCGGTCGATATCGGGCTCGCGCATCTGGACCGGCCCTTCGAATACGCGGTTCCGGCCGAGCTGGACCTCGTCGCGCAGCCCGGCGTGCGGGTCAAGGTCCGCTTCGCCGGCAAGGACGTCTCCGGGTTCGTACTGGATCGCACGGCACAGGCCGAACATCTCGGCAAGCTGACCGCGATCCGCAAGGTGGTGTCGCCCGAGCCCGTCCTCACCCCACCGCTGGCCCGGCTGTGCCGTGCGGTGGCGGACCGCTACGCGGGTACCTTCAGCGATGTCGTGCGCCTCGCCGTGCCCGCTCGACATGCCGGGGCCGAGAAGGCCCTCGACGCACGGGCAGCGGAAGCAGGGCAAGCAGGAGAAGCACAGGCGACGCAGCCCGCTGGCGAGGGACCTACCGCGTGGGACCGGTATCCCGCAGGACCGGCATTCCTGCGCCGGCTGGCTGCAGGTGAGGGGCCGGCCGCATCCTGGCTGGCCGCTCCGACCACCGATCCGCAACAGGACTGGCCTGCAGCGTTCGCGGCCGCAGCACGCGCCACCCTGCAGGGTGGACGATCTGCAGTTCTGATCGTTCCCGACCACCGCGACGTCGACCGGGTCGATGCCGCGCTCACCGAACTGCTCGGCGCCGGTCGCCACGTCCGACTCACCGCTGACCAGGGCCCGCAGGCCCGCTACACCGCTTATCTCAAACTGCTGCGGGGCCATGTCAGGTGCGTGGTCGGCACCCGGGCGGCGGCCTTCGCGCCCGTGGTCGACCTCGGTCTGGTCGCCTGGTGGGACGACGGTGACGATCTGCTGACCGACCTGCGGGCGCCCTACCCGCAGGTGCGCGAGGTGCTGCGTCTGCGAGCCGAACAGACCGGTGCAGCGCTGCTCTCGGGGGGATTCACCCGGTCGGTCGTCATGCAGCAGTGGGTTGCCCATGGCGCAGTGGTCTCCGTCCAGGCGGTGACCCGTCGCGGCGAGCTGCCCGCAGTGGTGGTCGCAGGTGGCGAACGAGAGGTCGAACGCTCCGGCGCTGCCGCTCGGGCGCATCTGCCGACCGAAGCCTGGCGCTTCGCCCACGAAGCCCTGACGCGTGGTCCGGTTCTGGTGCAGGTGCCGTTCCGGGGATACCTCCCGTCGCTACGGTGCGAGATGTGCCGGGACCCGGCGAGGTGCTCCCGCTGTCACGGGCCTCTCGCGCTGCCGGGTCCGGGACGTCCTGCGCAATGCCGCTGGTGCGGTGTCGCAGCCGATCCGTTCGATTGCCCGAACTGTCATTCGCATCGACTCCGCGCGGGTGTGATCGGAGCGACGCGAACTGCGGAGGAACTGGGCCGGGCCTTTCCAGGGGTCCCGGTCCTGCGATCCAGCGCCACCGACGTCATCGACAGGGTGGGCGAGGGTCCCGCGCTGGTGATTGCCACGCCGGGCGCCGAGCCGGTAGCGGACGGCGGATACTGTGCGACCTTGCTGCTGGATGGCTGGGCACTGATCGACCGGCCCGTCCTGGCTGCCGGTCAGGAGGCGTTGCGCCGCTGGTGTACAGCCGCTGCCCTCACGCGATCACGCGATGACCACGGCGTGGTGGTCCTGTGCGGGATCCCTGATGCAGATCCGCTGCCGGTCGTGCAGGCGCTGGTTCGATGGGCGCCCGCCTGGTTGGCGGAGCGCGAACTCACCGAACGTGCCGAGTTGGCCCTACCGCCGACGGTGTGGATGGCCGGTCTGACCGGGGACGCCGCCGCCGTTGCGGCACTCGACGAGCTCGTGGGTGGCGCTGGTGGCGCTGGTGGTGGCGCAGCTGACGGTGTCGGTGTGGAGCGCATCGGTCCTCTGGTGCACATCGGGCGGGACCGCGAACCGCGTGAGCGGCTCCTGCTGCGCGTGCCGCTGAGTCAGGGGCCGCAGGCAGCGGCGGCCCTGCATGCCGCTCGAGCCGTCCGCAGTGCACGAAAGGATCCCGGCAGCGTGAGTGTGCACGTCGACCCGGCGGGCGATCTGCTCTGATCCGGCCACTGCCGCACGCGGTTAGGCTTGCGTCACCATGAGTTCGAACCTTCCGGAGTCCGGCGGATCCGCCCTGCCCGCAGCAGTGCGACCCGTAAGCCCAGCGAGCCCCGATATCGCACCCTCACCAGTCGTTGCGGTCGTCTTCGACCTCGGCAACGTGCTGATCGACTGGGACGCTCGCGCGGCGATCAGCGCCGGTGTCGGTGAACCACGGGCGTCGGCTTTCCTCGCCGATGAGTCTTTCGACTTCTACAGTTGGAATGCCCTGCAGGACGCCGGGCGTGAGTGGGCCGACGGCGAAGCACAGGCCGTCAACACGCATCCGCACTACCGCGCGGAGATCCTGGCCTACCGCGCCAACTTCGCCGCGTCGATGATCGGCCCCATCGAACCGACCGTGGCTGTCCTCCGTGAATTGGCCGATGCAGGCGTGCCACTCTTCGGGCTGACCAACTGGTCCCATGAGCTCTTCCCGGTTGCCCGCGAACACTTCGATTTTCTGCACCTCTTCGAGGACATCGTTGTCTCCGGGGAGGAGGGCGTCGCCAAACCGGACCCGGAGATCTTCGAGATCCTCGCCGAACGCATCGAGCACCTGGGCCCCCTGGATGAAACCGTGTTCATCGACGACCGGTTGGACAACGTGCAGGCTGCCGCGCGCGCCGGGATGGATGCCATCCACTACACCGGTGCCGAGGATCTACGCACTGATCTGCTGCTGCGCGCTCTGCCGGTCAGCAACCCGTTCGGGCAGGAGTTCTGACATGTCGGTAACCCCGATCCGGTTGTACGGCGATCCGGTGTTGCGGACACCCGCAGCCGTTGTGACCGTCTTCGACCGCGAATTGCAGACACTGGTCGCCGACCTCACCGAGACAATGATGCACGCGCCGGGGGCAGGTTTGGCGGCCCCCCAGATCGGTGTCGGGCTGCGGGTCTTCACCTATTACGTCGACAGTCAGCTGGGACACATCGTCAACCCCCAACTGGCGCTGTCCACGCAGTTGCAGTGCGGCCCCGAGGGCTGCCTGTCGATCCCCGACATGGTGTTCGACACCACCCGGTCGCTGCGCGCGGTCGCGACCGGCTTCGACATGCACGGCGAACCGGTCACGGTCGAGGGCAGCGACATGCTGGCGCGCTGTATGCAGCACGAGACCGACCACCTGGACGGCATCCTCTTCGTGGATCGGCTGGACGGGCCGGCGCGGCGCGCCGCGCTGAAAGCCATCCGCAGTGCTGAATGGGCGGGGCTACCCGGTCCGATCGTGCGCGACAGCCCGCACGCGACCTACGGGCGAGCGCTCTGATGCGCGTGGTTTTCGCCGGCACGCCAGCGGTGGCGGTGCCCGCGCTGCGCGCTGTGCTCGGCTCTGCGCACGAGGTCATCGCCGTGGTCACGCGACCGGATGCACCTGCCGGGCGGGGTCGTTCGGTGCGGCGTTCACCCGTCGGTGCCGTCGCTGACGAACTCGGCATACCGGTACTGATGCCGGACCGCCCACGGGATGCAGACTTCCGCGAGCAACTGACGCAGCTGGCCCCCGACGTCTGTCCCGTCGTGGCCTACGGCGCTCTGATTCCTGGGTCGGTGCTGCAGATCCCGCGGATCGGGTGGGTCAACCTGCACTTCTCGCTGCTGCCGGCCTGGCGCGGTGCCGCGCCGGTACAGCACGCGATCATGCACGGTGACCAGGTCACCGGAGCGACGACCTTCCTGCTCGATGAGGGTATGGATACCGGGCCGATCCTCGGCACCATGACGCAGACCATCTCCGATCACGACACCAGCGGCGCGCTGCTGGACCGGCTGGCCGAGGGTGGCGGCGGCCTGCTGGTCGCCACGTTGGACGCGTTGGCGCAGGGTGAACTGACACCCACGGCACAACCCGGCGAAGGAGTCTCACTCGCTCCGAAGATCAGCGTCGAGGACGCCCGGGTGCGGTGGCATGAGCCGGCGTTCGCCGTCGACCGACGGGTACGTGGTGTTACCCCGTCGCCGGGCGCGTGGACGCTCTTTCGCGATCAGCGCCTCAAGTTGGGCCCCGTCACGACGGTGGACATCGATCAGCAGGGCGGCGGTACACCGGGGGTCCTGACCGTTGAGAAGAGCGGCGTGCAGGTGCAGACCGGTGCGGGGCGGGTGCTTCTGGGATCGGTTCAGCCCCAGGGCAGGAAGGCGATGGCCGCGGCCGACTGGGCGCGTGGATCACGGATCGAGCAGGGCGAGGTCTTCGGGTGAGCATGCAGGGCGACGACAACAAGAGTGACGACGGCTACCGCGATGCGCGCGGCAGGCAGCGCCCCGCGGTGCGGCGGCGCAGCGACGACGACCGGCAGGACAACGGCGGGCCGGGTGCAGGCCGCCGTGGTGGCCGATCGACCCAACGTCCTTCCGATCGTCGCCGGTCGGGGGACCCTGCACGGTTCGTCGCCTGGCAGGTGACCCGTGATGTCGCTGAGGGTGCCTACGCGAACCTGATCCTGCCGAAACTGCTGCGCGAGCACGACCTGCACGGCCGGGATGCCGGCTTCGCGACCGAGTTGACCTACGGCGCGATCCGGATGCGCGGACTCTACGACCCGATCATCGAACGCGCCGCCGGTCGGCCCGTCGCAAAGATCGACCCGCCGGTGTTGGACACGTTGCGGTTGGGCGTGCATCAGCTGCTGGGCATGCGGGTCCCCGCGCATGCCGCCGCCTCCGAGACCGTGGCCCTCGCCCGCGAGGTCAACGGTGCCGGGGCCGCCGGTTTCGTCAACGCCGTCCTGCGTCGGGTCAGTGAGCGCACCCGCGAGGACTGGATTACCGAGGTGACCACCGGCGAAGGGCCGTTGGAACGGCTGTCCGTCGAGCACTCCCATCCGCTCTGGGCGGTACGCGCGATGCGGGCCGCACTGTTGGAGCGCGGCACTGCGACCGAAGCGGATATCGAAGAGCAGCTGCTCGCGTTGCTGCGGGCCGACAACGCCGCGCCGCTGGTGTCGCTGGTGGCCCGGCCCGGTCTGGCGAGCGTGCAGGAGCTGGTGGACGCGGGAGCCAAACCCTCACATCTGTCCCGGGTCGGCGCAGTGCTGGACGGTGGCGATCCTGCGTCGATCGAGGCTGTCCGGCGGATGCGGGCCGCCGTGCAGGATGAAGGCTCACAGCTGCTCACGCTGGCACTGGCGCAGCCGGATCTGGTGACATTGCGGACGCATGAGGAATGGCTGGATCTGTGCGCCGGACCGGGCGGAAAGACGGCGTTGCTGGCCAACCTCGCGGCCGAGCAGGGCGCCACCGTCTTCGCGAACGAGGTCAGCGAGCACCGCACCACGCTGGTCCGACAGTCGCTGCGCGCGACGCTGGAGGCCGGCATCGAGGTGATGATCGGCACCGGTGACGGACGTGATCTGGGGAAAGAGGAGCCGGACACCTACGAGCGGGTGCTCGCCGATGTGCCGTGTACCGGCCTGGGTGCGCTACGGCGTCGACCGGAGGCGCGCTGGCGACGGACACCTTCGGATGTGGCGCCCCTGGTCGCTCTGCAACGCGAATTGCTCGAGTCCGCTATTGCCGCGACCCGGCCGGGCGGCGTGGTGGGGTACTCCACCTGCAGCCCGCATCTCGCCGAGACCTCCCAACTGGTCGCCTCAGTAGTTGCAGACAACGCTGTGGTGCTGGAAGATGCCCGGCCGCTCTTCCGCGACGCCGCCGGCGCCCCGATCCCTGACCTGGGCAACGGGCCTGACGTGCAGCTGTGGCCGCACATCCACGGCACGGATGCCATGTATTTCGCCTTGCTGCGTAAGGCCGACCCGCCCCGCCTGACCAGCTGAGAACAAGGAGTACCTCGTGCAGATCTCACCGAGCATCCTGTCCGCCGATTTCGCCAACCTGCAGAGCGAGCTCGCCCGCATCGAAACGGCCGACTGGGCGCATGTAGATGTGATGGACGGGCATTTCGTACCGAACCTGACACTGGGGGCTGCGGTCGTCGAAGCATTGGCGAAGGTGAGCCCCATCCCGTTGGACTGCCATCTGATGATCGAGGACCCGTATCGTTGGGCGCCGGACTATGCAGAAGCCGGCGCCGGCAGCGTGACATTTCACATCGAGGCCGCCTCGGACCCGGTGAGACTGGCACGCGCGATCCGGTCGGCCGGGGCTCGGGCGAGTATGGCGATCAAGCCGGGCACGCGTTTCGAGCCCTATGAGGAACTGCTCGATGAGCTCGACATGGTGCTGGTGATGACCGTGGAGCCCGGATTCGGTGGCCAGTCCTTCATGGTCGATCAGCTGACGAAGGTGCGTGCGGTGCGGGAGGCCGTGCGCCGGCGCGGTGGTGAGATCTGGGTGCAGGTCGACGGCGGCGTATCGCTGGAGACCATCGGTCAGTGTGCCGAGGCAGGTGCGGACGTCTTCGTTGCCGGTTCGGCGGTCTACGGTGCCGACAGCGCAGCCGACGCTATCCACCGCCTGCGCGAGATGGCGCTCACCGGCGGTACCGACCTGATGCTGCGGTAGCATTTGAACCGAACGTGCTCCGGGGTCGGTGTAATTCCGAACCGGCGGTGACAGTCCGCGACCCGGTCCAGCTTTTCCCAGTGGATCGGTTGACCTGGTGGAACTCCGGGACCGACGGTGAAAGTCCGGATGGTAGGCAGCACGTGACTCGCTCAGGCGGGTCGGCGACGTCACGTCGCGGTCACGGGTGACCCCTGAAGGGTCTCTCGGACCGCTCCCACTTGGCGCGCCATCTCCCGGAGCCCGTGCCCGACCGGCCGGCTATCAGGAGCGAGATGGACACCCGATCCACCGATGAGCGCTTCATCAGGGATGCCCTGGACCTGGCAGGCCGTGGTCCGGAAGTCGACCCGAATCCACGCGTCGGCTGCGTCCTGGTGGCGTCCGGGGACATTGTCGGCAGCGGGTGGCACCGGGGTGCCGGCTCACCCCATGCCGAGGTCGCGGCGCTCGAGGCCGCCGGGGACCGGGCGTGCGGCAGCACGGCGTACGTCTCACTGGAGCCCTGCGCGCACACCGGCCGCACCGGGCCCTGCGCGCAGGCCCTGATCGACGCAGGCGTGGCGCGGGTGGTGTTCGCCCAGTCCGACCCCAACCCCGCGGCGCGCGGTGGCGGAGCGGCGCTCGAGCGGGCCGGTGTACGCGTCGAGGCAGGCATCCTGGCCGGCGAAGCCAGCATGCTGAACGAGTACTGGACCTTCGCGGTGACCCACGGGCGACCGTTCCTCACCTGGAAGTTCGCCGCGACGCTGGATGGTCGAAGCGCTGCTGCGGACGGGAGCAGCCAGTGGATCACCGGCCCGACTGCCCGCGCCGACGTCCATCTGCTGCGAGCCGGCGTCGGGGCGATCGTCGTCGGCACCGGCACCGTTCTGGCCGATGACCCGCAACTGACGGTGCGCACGCCGACGCCCCCTGACCTGATGCCGTTGCGTGTCGTCGTGGGCGGGCGAGCGGTGCCCGACGCCGCTCGGGTGCTTGATGATTCCGCGCCGACAATTCAGCTGCGGCGCCATGATCCCGGCGCGGTACTCGCCGAGCTGCACCGCCGTCAGATTCGGCACGTGCTCCTGGAGGGCGGCCCGACACTGGGTGCGGCATTCCTGACGGCGGGCCTGGTGGACGAGGTGGTGTGTTACCTCGCGCCGATGCTGCTCGGCGACGGGCACCCCGCCGTAGGCCCACTCGGCATCGAGAGCATCGGCGGCGCAGCATCATTCCAACTGCATGACGTCACCCGCATCGGCAACGACGTTCGACTGAAAATGCGCCCTGGGTGCAGTGCTATCCCGACCAGCGACATCCCGACCAGCGACATCCCACAGGAGGAGACCTGATGTTCACCGGCATCGTGGAGGAACTCGGCTCGTTGGAGTCGATCGAGCACGGCAAGGATTCGGCCGTGTTGCGCATCGCAGGGGACGTCGTGCTGTCGGATGCCCGACATGGCGCGTCGATCTGCGTCAACGGGGTCTGTCTGACCGTCGTCGAACACGACGCCCACAGTTTTACCGTCGATGTGATGGCCGAGACGTTGCGTCGCTCCAGCCTGGCAGCGGTAGCGCCGGGCGACCCGGTCAATCTGGAACGGGCCATGCCCGTCGACGGCCGTTTCGGCGGCCACATCGTGCAGGGCCATGTCGATGGCACTGCCGCCGTCCTGGGCCGCGAACCGGGCGAGCGGTGGACGGTGATCCGCATCGAACTGCCCGCCGCGCTGGCGAGGTACGTGGTCGAGAAGGGTTCGATCACCGTGGACGGGGTCTCCCTCACGGTCGCATCGGTCAGCTCGACCGAATTCACCGTCTCGCTCATCCCCACCACCTTGGCCCTGACGACCCTGGGGGCGCGCGCACTCGGCGAACGCGTCAACCTCGAGGTGGATGTGCTGGCCAAGTACGCCGAGCGGCTCCTGCACCTCGGGCCGAACAGCTGCGACACGGGCGCCACGGAAGCAGACAACAGATGAGCATCGTCGACATCTACGACGCGTACATCACCATCGGGGGACACCAGATCACCTGGCGGGAGATCGTCGGCAACCTGTTCGGCATCGGTTCGGCACTCGGTGGGATGCGGCGCAAGATCTGGGCATGGCCGGTCGGGATCCTCGGTAACGCGCTGCTGTTCACCGTTTTCTTCGCGGTGGGATTCACCGGACACGGCGGTCAGGTGCTCTTCGGGCAGGCCGGCCGACAGGTGTTCTTCATCCTGACGTCGGTCTACGGTTGGTGGGCCTGGCGGCAGACCCGACGCACCAGGACCGCAGATGCCCCAGCGGTGGACCCGCGCTGGGCGACCGCAGTCGAACGCGCGGCGTACGTCGTGGCCTGGGCCGCCGGTGTCGTGCTGTGCTGGTGGATCTTCACCATGATCGGGGCCGGCTTCCCCGCGCCCTGGTGGTACTACTGGGCCGACTCGTGGATCTTCGTCGGATCGATGATGGCGACCTTCGCGATGGCGCGCGGTTGGAACGACTTCTGGTTGATGTGGCTGGCGGTCGACCTGGTCGGGGTGCCGGAGCTGATCAAGTTCCAGTACTACCCCTCCGCAGTGCTGTACGCCGTCTATGCAGGCTTTGTGATCTGGGGCTTCTTCGTCTGGCTGAAGGTCTCGCGCAGTAGCGGGCGCGACGCACTGGTGCTCGAACCGACCGGGAGTATCTGAGATGCCACTGGCAACCATCGACGAGGCCCTCGCGCAGCTTGCCCTCGGGCGTCCGGTGCTGGTCGCCGACGACGCCGACCGGGAGAACGAGGTCGACCTGGTGATGGCCGGGTCGCTGGTCACCGAACAGTGGATGGGGTGGGCGATCCGGCACGGCTCGGGCGTCATCTGTGCGCCACTGCCGGGTGAGATCGCCGACCGGCTGGCGCTACCGGCGATGGTGGCGGACAACCAGGACCCCAAAGGGACTGCCTACACCGTCTCGGTGGACGCGGCCGGCTCGGTCACCACCGGCATCAGTGCCGCGGACCGCACGGCAACTCTGCGTGCGCTCGCCGACCCCGGTGCCCTGGCGACCGACCTGACACGACCGGGCCACGTGTTCCCGCTACGGGCCCGGTCCGGGGGTGTGCTCACCCGCGCCGGTCACACCGAGGCGGCGGTGGATCTGTGCCGATTGGCCGGGTTGCCGCCCGTCGGGATGATCGTGGAGTTGGTGCACGATGACGGTTCGATGATGCGCCTCGCAGACGGTATGAATCTCGCCGGGCGTACCGGTCTGACGGTCATCACGATCGCGGACCTGGTGGCCTGGCGCAGATCCCGTGACCGGGTGTCGGCGCGTGCGCACAGCGTGCTGCCCACGGAGCACGGGGTCTTTGCGGTCACGGCGTATGCGGATCTGGTCACCGGCGCGGACCATCTGGCGTTGGTCAGTCCCGCCGGGATGGGCAGCGACGAAGAAGCGCTCGAGGACAGCGACCACCAGGCACCGGTCCTCGTACGGGTCCATTCCGAGTGCCTCACCGGCGACGTCTTCGGTTCGCGGCGCTGCGACTGCGGACCCCAGCTGCAGGCCTCGATGCAGGCCGTGGCCCGCGACGGTGGTGTGGTGATCTATCTGCGTGGGCACGAGGGTCGCGGAGTGGGTCTGATCGACAAGTTACGTGCATACGCGCTGCAGGACGACGGTTTCGACACGGTCGATGCGCAAACCGAACTCGGTCTGCCCGTCGACGCCCGCGAATACGATGCGGCCGCGGCGATCCTGCAGGACCTGGGAGTGCAGCGCGTCCGGTTGCTCACCAACAACCCTCGGAAGGCAGCTGCGTTGGCCGAGCTGGGCATCGAGGTGGTCGCCTCGGTACCGCTGCACGTGGGTCGCACCCCGGAGAACGAGCGGTACCTGCGTACCAAACGCGAACGCCTCGGCCATACCCCGCCCACCACGAGCACTGAAGGAGTCCTGACATGAGCGGACCCGGCGCCCCCACTCTGCACGTCGATGCCCGTGGATTACGGGTGGCGGTCATCGCCGCGTCCTGGCACACCCGGATCATGGACGGGCTGGTGGACGGTGCTTTCCGCGGTCTGGCCGACGCGGGAGTGAGCCATGGCGATATCGACCTGATCCGGGTTCCCGGCAGCTTCGAGCTGACCGTGGCGTGTGCGCGACTCGCGCCGTCCTACGATGCTCTGGTCGCCCTCGGCGTCGTCATCCGCGGGGGTACCCCGCACTTCGACTATGTGTGTCAGGCGGCCGCCCTGGGACTCACCCAGGTCGGTGCGAGCACCGGTGTTCCGATTGGGTTCGGGCTGCTCACCTGTGACGACGAGCAGCAGGCGCTGGATCGCGCCGGGCTGCCGGAATCCATCGAGGACAAGGGTCATGAGGCGGCAACCGCCGCGGTCGCGACCGCCGTCACTCTGCGGGCGGTATCCAGGCCCGCGCGCACCGCCACGTAATCTGGTCTGCTGTGAAGACGTTCGAGAGCCTCTGGGCTGAGCTGTCCGAGAAAGCACGGGTCCGCCCCGCCGATTCGGGCACCATCGCCGAACTGGACAGTGGTGTGCACGGCATCGGCAAGAAGATCGTGGAGGAGGCCGCCGAAGTGTGGATGGCGGCCGAATACGAGGGCAACACCGCGACTGCGGAGGAGATCAGCCAACTGCTGTACCACCTGCAGGTACTGATGCTGGAGCGCGGGATCAGCCTGGACGACGTCTACGCCCACCTGTGAAATAGCCGGACAACCCCACGCCGACAACCCCCACGCCGACAAACCCCACGCTGACAACCTCACGAAGGACCACCGATGCTCAGAGTCGCGATGCCCAACAAGGGTGCGTTGGCCGAACCTGCCGCGGCCATCCTGCGGGAGGCCGGATACCGCGGACGGCGTGATGCCAAGGAACTGGTCATCCTCGACCCCGACAACGATGTCGAACTGTTCTTCCTGCGCCCCCGTGACATCGCCGTCTACGTCGGGCAGGGCACCCTGGATGTCGGGCTGACCGGTCGCGACCTACTGCTGGATTCGGCCAGTTCCGCCACCGAATGTCTGGCGCTCGGTTTCGGTGCATCGACCTTCCGGTACGCGGGGTTGCCGGGCGGACCCGATCACGTCTCGCAATTGCACGGTCGGCGCGTTGCCACGAGCTTTCCGGGGTTGGTGCGCGCCGACCTGGCCCGGCACGGGGTCCAGGCAAGCGTCGTACGCCTGGACGGCGCGGTGGAGACGGCCGTGACGCTCGGCGTGGCCGATGTGATCGCGGACGTGGTCGAGACCGGGTCCACCCTGCGCAACGCGGGTCTGGAGGTCTTCGGCGAGCCGATCCTGCAGAGCGAGGCCGTGCTCGTGCAGCGCGCGGATGCCGAGTCCAACCCGATGTTGTCCGTCTTCGTGCGCCGCCTGCAGGGCGTGCTGACTGCGCAGCGGTATGTCATGGTCGACTACGACATCCGGCGCGAACTCGTGGAGCAGGCCTGCGCGGTCACCCCGGGGTTGGAGAGTCCGACGGTGTCGCCGTTGCGCGATGACCAGTACGTCGCGGTACGGGTGATGGTGCCGCGGAAGGTGACCAACACCGTGATGGACGAGCTGTACGAGCTCGGTGCCCGCGCCATCCTGGTGACCGAGATTGCGGCGTGCCGGCTATGAGCGGCGCAGGCACCGGGACACCGTACGACGTCTTCCGCCCACACCGTTCCCGGATCGTCGCGGTCGTTTCGGCGGTCGCGTGTGTGGTGGTGTTCACGCTGGTGGCCTTCACCGTGCCGCGTGGCGGGGTGAGCGGCTGGGCCGGCGCCGACTCGACCATGCTGGTTCTCTTCGGGGTGGTGGTCGCGTTGATCCTCATGCGGTACGCGCAGGTCCGGGCGGTGCCCACCACGGAAGGTGTGCAGGTACGCAACCTGATGTCAACGCGCACCGTGGCCTGGACCGAGGTGGTCAATGTGCAATTCGGCGGTGGCACCCCGTGGCTGGTCCTGGAGCTGGATGACACCGAGCATCTCGCGGTGATGGCCATCCAGCGCTCGGACGGTGAGCGCGCCGACGCCGAGGCCGGCCGAATGGCCGCGCTCGTCCAGGTGCACTCCACCGTCGAACGCAGCTGAGTCGCAACGACTGAACCGAGCTCGCTGACGGCAGTGGGCTCACGCGGTATCGATGCGCAGGTGGGCGTGTTCCATCGTGCCGTCAGCTGCGAAAAGGACAGCCTCCTGGTCGGCCCAGTGTTGCCAGTGACCGTCGAACCCACCCTGGGAGCCGGCCGTGCGTGCTTCGGCGCGCTCGCGGCGGACGTCGACAGGTGCGTGCACCCACACCCGCACATCTGCGTACGGCGATGCAGGCCCGGCGCTCGATCCGACCCCTTCGACGACCAGGTACCGGTGTCTGCGCACGATCACCGTCTCCGCGCCGGCCTGCGCAACCCAGTCGTACCGCTCGTACCACGCCCGTTCGCCATGTGACATCGGCCCAAGCACCTTGTCCGCGACCAGCCGGACACCGTCGGCCAAGCCGTCCCAGCCGGGGTACAGATCGTCCATCGCGACGACGGGCGCGTCGTCGAGCAGTTCGGCGGTCAACGCCGCCAGGCTTGTCTTGCCGGCGCAGGCGGGTCCGTCGATGGCAATGACAACGGGCCGGTCCACATCCTCCTGCTCCACCATTTCGCAGGCGGATCGCGCCCACGCGGCGACGGCGTTGGCGCCGGCCGACGACGACTGGTCCGGGCCCAGCGCGTGATCGTCGGTCGGGGTGTCCATGGGGCTCACCGTAGGCTGCTACCCGTGACATTCCTGCGTGCAGCCCTGCCGAAGGCCTCGTCTTGAGCGTCGCGATCCGGGTCATCCCGTGCCTCGACGTCGACGCCGGACGGGTCGTCAAGGGCGTCAACTTCGAGAACCTGCGCGACGCCGGCGACCCGGTCGAACTGGCCCGCCGGTACGACGCACAGGGAGCCGACGAGCTGACCTTCCTGGACGTCACCGCGAGTTCCGGCGACCGCGCGACGACCTACGACGTGGTGGGTAGGACCGCCGAGCAGGTGTTCATCCCCTTGACGGTCGGCGGCGGAGTGCGCGGCGTCGACGACGTGGACCGACTGCTGCGCAGCGGCGCCGACAAGGTCGGAATCAATACCGGAGCCATTGCCCGCCCGCAGGTCATCGCCGAGATCGCGGACCGCTTCGGTGCCCAGGTGCTGGTCCTGTCCGCCGATGTGCGTCGCGCTCCCGACGGACACTTCGAGGTCACCACACACGGCGGTCGACAGTCGGCAGGGATCGAGGCCGTCCAGTGGTGCGCCGAGGCTGCCCGGCTCGGGGCCGGGGAAATCCTGTTGAACTCGATGGACGCCGACGGCACCAGGGACGGATTCGACCTGGAGCTCATTGCTGCAGTGCGCGCAGAAGTGACGGTCCCGCTGATTGCGAGCGGTGGTGCTGGATGTCCCGGGCACTTCGTGGACGCGGTGCGCGCCGGTGCGGATGCGGTGCTGGCGGCCTCGGTCTTCCACTTCGGCCAGTTCACCATTGCCGACGTCAAGGCAGCCCTGAGCGAAGCGGGATACCCCGTCCGCTAGACCGCGAATCTGGTTACACGCCGCGCGACGCGCCCTGGTAGGCCGCCACGTCGGCGTCCGATCCTTCGAACTCGACCTGGGCGACGCCGTCGCGACCGAAGATCGACAGGAAGATCTCACCCGGCTCACCGGTCAGCACGACACTGCCGTGACCGTCCTTGGGCTTCCTGAGCGAACGACGGCCGACGCCGGGAGAATTCGCGACCACTCCCACGCGGACGGTGCGCAACGCCAACCGGCCGATCTGCGGCAGTGCCGACCAGAGGGCCTTCGACAACTGTGGGGACGGAACGCGACGTTCCCACCCGGGTGCCCCACGCAGCACATCCTCGTGGTGCACGAAGAACTCGCCGGTATTCGTGGCGTCGTCGATCTTGGCGATCGCGGCAGGGTGCCAGCGCGGCGGGCCGGTGCGGATCTGTTCCAGCAGAGCGTTCCAGTCGCCCTCAGCCATCCCCTTCTGAATGCGTGCGGTCCGGCCCGCCAGTGCGGGAAGTACCGCGCCCAGGGCAGCGTCCGGGCGACGTTCACGCAGCACCAGGTGCGCTGCGAGATCGCGGGTGAGCCAGTCCCCACACAGCGTCGGAGCATCCGGTCCGATGGCGAGCATGGTCGATACGAGGGCGGCACGTTCCTGCTGGGCGATGTTCTGCATGCGTCCATACTGGTACATATGTCTTCGACCGATGCACCTTCCACGACGCGGTCGTTCGGTCCGGTGCTGCGCATCGTGGGTACGGGCTTCCGCAGGCAGCCACGCGCGTTGGCCGTGTCGGTGGTGGGATCGGTCCTCTACGGCGTGATGACGGTGTTCACCGCCCGGGTGATCGGTCACCTGATCAGCAGCGTCGTGACACCCGCTGTGCAGGCGGGACGGGTGACCGCCGGCCAGGTGTGGACCATCGTGTGGCAACTCGGAATCGTGGTGCTGCTGATTGCGGTCGGCGTCGTGCTGCGCCGGGTCGGAGCCGGGGTGGCCTATTACAACCTCAACGCCGATTACCGCCGCCAGGTCACCCGGCAGTACCTGCGGTTGCCACTGTCCTGGCATCACCGTCACCCTTCGGGTCAGCTGCTCTCGAACGCGAATGCCGATGTGGAGGCTGCGTGGGGGATTTTCCAGCCGTTGCCGCTGGCCCTCGGCGTCGTGGTGATGCTGATCGTCGGTGTTACCGAGATGCTGCGGATCGACATCTGGCTCGGGCTGATAGGCCTGCTGGTGTTTCCGACGCTGTTCGTGGTCAACACGGTCTTCCGGGCCATGGTCTCGCCCCGGGCGACCCGGGCTCAGCAGCTACGTGGGGAGGTCAGCGAGGTCGCCCACGAGAGCATCGAGGCCGCGCTCGTGGTGAAATCCATGGGCCGCGAGGACCAGGAGACGCAGCGGTTCGCCGAGCGGACCAACGAGCTGCGCGGCGCCGCGATCGAGGTCGGTCGGGTGATGGGCATCTTCGACCCGGTCATCGACGCCATCCCCACCCTCGGCACCCTCGCGGTGCTCGCAGTCGGTACGGCGAGGGTGCAGTCCGGAGACCTCAGCGCCGCCGATGTCGTACAGGTCGCGTACCTGTTCTCCCTGCTTGCCTTCCCGGTGCGCTCGATCGGGTGGGTACTCGGCAACCTGCCCATCACCCTGGTCGGATGGCGCCGGGTAGACACGGTGCTGTCCGCTCAAGGGTCGATGCAGTACGGGCGCAAAGACCTTCCCACCGACGGATCCGGCGCACTCGCAATGGGCCATATCGACTTCTCCTACGAGGTCGGTGGGCACGCGAACCTCTCAGGGCAGGCAGAGCAGAAGCCCACCACCCGGGTACAGGTGCTGCATGACGTCACGCTCGATCTGCCGGCTGGTTCGCTGACCGCGGTGGTGGGCCCGACCGGCTCGGGCAAATCCACTTTGACCAACGTCGCCCTCCGACTCGTCGACCCGAGCTCCGGGGTGGTGCTCATCGACGGGATCCACCTGACCGACGTCCGTCGGCACGGGATCAGCGCGGCAGCGACCCTGGTCTCGCAGGACACCTTCCTCTTCGACGACACCGTGCTGGGCAACATCACCCTCGGTGGCGGGTACGACGACGCAGATGTGCAGCGGGCGTTGCGGGTCGCGCAGGCCGACGGGTTCGTCGGTGAGCTCACCGACGGCCTCTATACCCGCGTCGGCGAACGCGGCGCCACCCTGTCCGGTGGGCAACGTCAGCGGATTGCCCTGGCCCGCGCTGTGATCCGCTCCCCTCACCTGCTCGTACTCGATGACGCCACCTCGGCGGTGGATCCCACAGTGGAGGTCGCAATCCTGGCCGGACTACGCGCCGACGCAGCGCAACGCGGAAGCAACAGCACCACCCTGGTGGTGGCCTACCGGCTATCCACCATCTGCCTCGCGGACGCAGTCGTCTACGTCGAACGCGGCCGGGTGGTCGACACCGGCACCCACCTGGAGCTGATGCAGCGGTGTGCTCCGTACGCACACATCGTCAGCGCGTACGCCGACGACGTCGAGCACCGAGCCGAACTCGCCGACCGGGCCAAGCTGGTCGACCGCGCCAAGATGGCCGAGGCGGAATCGAACGAAGCCGATCTGGAGTTGGACCTGTTCGACGAGACGGCGCACCAGCGATGAGCGCCGCCCCCACGAAAGCCGCCACCGACGCGGCAGTCCCTGACGCCCGGACAGCAGGCGTCGGCGATACCGATCACCTGAGCACCTGGAGCATCCTCAAGCGCGGCCTCGCAATCTCCCCCGAGCTGGGCCGCGGCGCCCCGATCACCCTCGGTCTGGCGCTGCTCGCCACGCTCGGGCAGGTACTCGTGCCGGTCGCGGTGCAGCAGACCACCGACAAGGGGATCCTGGCGAAGGGCGGGCCCGACGTGGGGTTGGTGCTGCGTTTCGTGCTGCTGGTGGCGGTTGCCGTCGTGGTGACCAGCTTCGCGTCGTACGCGGTCAACCTGCGACTTTTCCGGTCCTCCGAGAGTGGCCTGGCGACGTTGCGGATCACCGGTTTCCGACGCATCCACGATCTGTCGATGCTCACCCAGAGCTCCGAACGGCGCGGCTCACTGGTGTCGCGGGTGACCAGTGACGTGGATCAGATCTCCAAGTTCGTGCAGTCCAGCGGTCTGACCCTGATCGTCTCCAGCGCACAGATCCTCATCGCGAGTGCGCTGATGCTCTTCTACAGTCCTGCGCTCACCGGGGTGGTGTGGCTCTGCTTCATCCCGTTGTTCATCCTGCTGCGCCGCTTCCAGGCGGTCGTCGGCCGCGCCTATCTTGCGGTTCGCGAGCGGGTCGGCGACATGCTCGGCGCGATCTCCGAATCGGTGGTCGGGGCAACGACCATCCGCGCGTACGGGGTCGAGGACCGGACGGCGGAGCGGGTCGACGTTGCGGTCGAGGCGCACCGCCTGTCTGCCATCAACGCCCAGGTCCGCACGGTCAGCGCCTTCGTCACCGGACAGCTGGTCGCCGGCATCACCACCATCTCCTCCCTGGCGGTGGGTACGGTGCTCGCGGCGCACGGGCGACTCTCGTTGGGTGAGTTGGTGGCTTTCCTCTTCCTGGTCAATTTGTTCACCCAGCCGGTGCAGACCGCGACCGAGAACCTCAACGAACTGCAGAATGCGGTCGCTGGATGGCGTCGGGTGATCGGGTTGATCGACACGCCCGCCGACGTGCCCGATCCCGGCGCCGGCGGAGTCGACCTGCCCGCTGGTCCGGTACGGGTACAGCTGCGCGGTATCGACTTCGCCTACCCCGGCGGCCCGCAGGTGCTGCACGGCATCGACCTGGATCTTGCGCCCGGCTCTCGGGTGGCGATCGTGGGGGAGACCGGCTCCGGCAAGACCACGATCGGCAAGTTGCTCACCCGACTGATGGATCCGGTGAGTGGCACCGTGTTGCTCAACGGGGTCGACGTACGTCGAATCCGTTTCCCCTCGTTGCGGTCCCGTGTGGTGCTCGTTCCGCAGGAGGGCTTCTTGTTCGATGCCCCACTGGTCGACAATGTGCGTTTCGCGCGACCGGAGATCACCGACGCGCAGGTTGGCGAGGCATTCCGGATCCTCGGCCTGGGTGACTGGCTCGCCGGGCTGCCCGCCGGGCTCGCGACAGCGGTGGGTCAACGCGGTGAGTCGTTGTCTGCCGGCGAACGTCAGCTCGTCGCGTTGGTACGGGCCTACCTGGCCGGCCCGGATCTGCTGCTCCTGGATGAGGCGACCTCCGCAGTGGACCCCGCGACCGAGGTCGCGATCCAACGTGCCCTGGAGAGCCTCTCGCGCGGTCGCACCTCGATTGCGATCGCGCACCGGTTGTCCACCGCCGAAGCCGCCGACGAGGTGGTCGTCGTCGACCGTGGGCGGGTGGTGCAGCGTGGACCGCATGCCGAACTGGTCACGCAGGCCGGGAGCGTCTATGCCCGGATGCATGCGTCGTGGACGGCCCAGCAGTCCCGCTGAACCCATCTCACGATGTGGACATGCTCAACGGGGCACATGTGCCCCGTTGAGCATGTCCAAAAAGCGGGAGGACGGTCGATTCGGCGAGGTCCGGACCGCAACGGCACAATGGCGGGGTGTCTGCAACCCCCCTCGCCACTGCTGACCTGTTGGCTTCTCTCAAACGCGACGACCACGGACTGGTGGCGGCAATCGTCCAACAGCACGACACCGGCGAGGTGCTCATGCTGGGCTGGATGGACGACGAGGCATTGCGTCGCACCCTGGCGCAGGGACGGGTGACGTTCTGGTCGCGCAGCCGGGGCGAATACTGGCGCAAGGGCGACACCTCCGGCCACGTCCAGTACCTGCAGTCTGCTGCTCTGGACTGCGACGGTGACGCGCTGCTGTTGCGGGTCGAGCAGGTCGGCGCGGCGTGCCACACCGGCGAACGCAGCTGCTTCCACCGCCCGGTCGCCGGAGATCCGCGATGAACATCACCGGGCTGCATGCCGAGACCCCGTTCGGGCAGGACTGGCCCTCGCTGGAGGTGTTCACCGAGCTGGCCCGCGACCGTCGGGTGATCCCCGTCGTACGACGTCTGCTCGCCGACGCCGAGACCCCTCTCGGGGTCTATCGCAAGTTGGCGCGCGATGAACCGGGCACCTTCCTGCTGGAGTCCGCCGAGCACGGCGGGGTGTGGTCGCGCTATTCCATCGTCGGGGTCGCCAGTCGCGCCACCCTCACCGAGCGCGATGGCCAGGCGCACTGGATCGGGTCACCCCCGGTGGGGGTACCGACAGCAGGCGATCCGGCACGGGCACTCGCGGAGACGCTGGCAGAGTTGGCGACCCCGCGAATCCCCGGTCTGCCGCCGTTGACCGGTGGGATGGTCGGCGTGGTGACCTACGACGCCGTGCGCCGGTTCGAGGCGTTGCCCGATACGGGTCGCGACCAGCTCGGGCTGCCCGAGATCAGCATGATGCTGGCCACCGACCTGGCGGTCCTGGACCACAGTGACGGGTCGATCCTGTTGATCGCCAACGCCGTCAACTACGACAGCCGCCCCGAGGGTGTCGAGCGGTCCTACTTCGATGCGGTGGCCCGGGTCGAGCGGATGCAGGCGGATCTGACCAGACCTGCCCGCAGTGCGGTGTCGGCGCCCGAGGTGCACGAGCGCGAGCCGGTCAGCACCCATACGCGCGGGCAGTATCACGACATGGTCGAGCAGGCCAAGGAAGCGATCCGCGCCGGTGAGGCCTTCCAGATCGTGGTCTCCCAACGGTTCAGCGTTCCGTGCACGGCCGACGCACTCGACGTCTACCGGGCATTGCGCGCCAGCAACCCGAGTCCCTACATGTATCTGCTGCGGGTGCCGCTGGCCGACGGCTCGACCTACGACATCGTCGGGTCGAGTCCGGAGGCTCTGGTGAAGGTCGAAGGGCAACGCGTCACCACCCACCCGATTGCCGGTTCCAGACCGCGCGGCAAGACCCCCGAGGACGATCAGCGACTCAGCAGTGAACTCGGTGCCGACCCCAAGGAGCGCGCCGAACACCTGATGCTGGTCGACCTGTCGCGCAATGATCTGCAGCGGGTGTGCGAGCCGGGCAGCGTCGAGACCGTCCAGTTCATGCAGACCCGCTTCTACAGCCACATCATGCACCTGGAATCGACCGTCGTCGGCCAGTTGCGCTCGGGGTTGACCGCGTACGACGTACTGGTCGCGACCTTCCCTGCCGGCACCCTGTCCGGCGCCCCCAAACCCCGCGCGATGGCGCTGATCGACCGATACGAGGGTATTCGGCGGGGTGTCTACGGCGGCGTCGTGGGATACCTGGACTTCGCAGGGGATGCCGACCTGGCGATCGCCATCCGCACCGCGGTCATCAAGGCCGGCGTCGCGTACGTACAGGCAGGTGCCGGCATCGTGGCCGATTCGGTGCCGGAGAGTGAGTATCAGGAGACCTGGAACAAGGCCAGGGCTGCGCTACGCGCCGTGGCGATGGCACAGGGCATGCGGGGGGTGTCATGACCAGCAAACGGTCCGTCTTCTTCCTCGGACTGGTCGCGGTGCTGCTGCTGTTGCTGGCAGCCAGCAGAACATGGGTGCACGGAAATATCGCCGACGCGGTGCTGGAGCAGTCGACGGTGGCGATCGGTGGCTCCGGTGCGGCGCCCTTGGTCCCGGCGGGCGCATTGATGGGGGCGGCGGCCGTCATCGCCTTGTTGACAGCGGGTCGGATCGCCCGCCTGATTGCGACGTTCGCCACCGCGCTGGCAGGAGTGCTGGCCATGATCGGCGCACTCCTGGTCGTCAACGACCCGGCAGCGGCGGTGCGTTCCCGTGCTGCGACGTCCACCGGTCGCACCGGCGAAGCCGTGGTGAACGGCTCGCTGACCTTCTGGCCGTGGGTTGCAGTTCTCGGTGCAGCCGTGCTGGTCGCCGTCGCGATCCAGGCCGGAATCGGGGGTCGGCGGTGGAACGGTTTGTCCAGCAGGTACGACGCCCCGACGGCGAAGGTCGCCCAGACCTCGGCGTGGGACCGGCTCAGCGCCGGCGAGGATCCGACCGTCGATGACCCACGGGACGATGGGGCTCACTCAGCCTGACAGAATGTCCTACGGTCACCGGTGCCGCGCGGTCCTGCGCAGCATGAGGGGCAATGATTTAAAAGGAGCACGATCGATGGCCGAGGAACACGAAAACCACGGGCACAGTGTCGCGGCCTGGAGCATGGTCGGTCTGCTCATCGTGGCGTCCCTGCTGATCTCGCTGGGGGTGGGCTTCGACCAGACCTGGCTGGATATCGCCGGGGCGATCCTCGTGGTGATCGCCATCGTGGTGGGCAAAGGGCTCAGCGCTGCGGGTTTCGGCGCACCCGCCCTGAAGGCGCCGGGCGAGCAGGACACCCGCGACCTACCGACCCAGGCCCAGACCGGAGTGCACTGACCTACGTGGGCACCGTTCTGGACGACATCATCTCCGGGGTCCGCGAGGACCTGGCGACGCGTCGACGCGACACCAACCTCAGCGAGTTGTCTCGGGTCGCAGCGCTGCTGCCTCCCGCACTGGACGCGCAGAGCGCGCTGGGCGGCACGGGGTCTGTTGCATTGATCGCCGAAGTCAAACGACGCAGCCCCAGCAAGGGCGAGTTGGCTGATATCCCGGACCCCGCCGACCTGGCTGCGGCCTACGAGGCCGGTGGCGCGAGCGTCATCTCGGTACTGACCGAACAACGCCGCTTCGGGGGGTCGCTCGCCGATCTGGACGCTGTCCGAGCCCGGGTCGCCGTGCCCGTACTGCGTAAAGACTTCATGGTGGACCCCTACCAGGTCACCGAGGCACGCGCGCACGGAGCGGATCTGATCCTGCTGATCGTCGCTGCCCTGGACGACACCCTGATGCGCGATCTGTACCAGCAGGCGGGCGACCTCGGCATGACGGCGCTGGTAGAGGTGCACAACGAGGCGGAACTGACTCGGGCGGTGGATCTGGGTGCAGCTGTGATCGGGATCAACGCCCGCAACCTGAAGACACTGGACGTCGACCCGCACGCGTTCGCGCGCCTGGCGCCACTGCTACCCACCGACCGCATCAAGGTCGCCGAGAGTGGTATCGCCACCGGTTCCGACGTACGCGTGATAGCTGGTGCAGGTGCCGACGCAATGCTGGTCGGCGAAGCACTGGTGACCGGTGGATCGCCCCGTGAGACCGCACAAATTTTAATCGACGCAGGCCGTGAGGTGCCCGTATGACCACTCTTTCACCGCAACCCGTCAACAAGACTGCTCCTGCACCCGGCCTGGGCCGGTTCGGGGCGTTCGGCGGCCGGTATGTTCCCGAGGCTCTGGTCGCGGCGCTGGAGGAATTGGATGAATGCCGGACCACGGCAATGGCCGACCCGGCCTTCATCGGCGAACTCACTGAGCTGCACCGCTCCTACACGGGGCGGCCGAGCATTCTGACGAGCGTTCCGCGGTTCGCGCAGCACTGTGGGGGAGCGCGGGTGATCCTCAAACGGGAGGACCTCAACCACACCGGCTCGCACAAGATCAACAATGTGCTGGGTCAGGCGTTGCTCGCCCGTCGGATGGGTAAGACGCGCGTGATCGCCGAGACCGGCGCGGGGCAGCACGGTGTCGCGACGGCGACGGCGGCCGCGCTGCTGGGTTTGGAGTGCATTGTCTACATGGGCAAGGTCGATACAGAGCGGCAGGCGTTGAATGTCGCGCGCATGCGGCTGCTCGGTGCGCAGGTCGTGCCGGTCGAGCACGGTTCGCGGACCCTCAAGGATGCAGTGAACGAGGCGTTCCGCGACTGGGTGGCCAACGTCGACGGCACGCATTACGTGCTCGGCACGGTGACCGGTCCGTATCCGTTCCCCGAGATGGTCCGCGACTTCCACCGCATCATCGGGGTCGAGGCACGCGCTCAGATGCTCGATGAACACGGCCGCCTTCCGGACGCCGTGCTGGCCTGCGTCGGCGGTGGCTCCAACGCGATGGGTATCTTCCACCGCTTCATCGACGACCCCGATGTGCGACTGGTGGGTCTGGAAGGTGGCGGCGCCGGCGTTGCCTCTGGTCGGCATGCATCGCGATTCAGCGGTCAGGCACAGCCGGGCGTGCTGCACGGCGCCTACACCTACGTCCTGCAGGACGAGGACGGCCAGACCGTCGATTCGCACTCGGTCTCGGCCGGCCTGGACTACCCCAGCATCGGACCCGAGCACGCCTTCCTCCGAGACAGCGGCCGGGCCGAATACCGCGCGGTCACCGACGTGGACGCGATGGAGGCCTTCCGGCTGCTGTCCCAGACCGAGGGCATCATTCCGGCGATCGAGAGCGCCCATGCGTTGGCGGGCGCCATGCAGGTGGGCCGCGAACTGGGCCCCGAGGGTGTGATCCTGGTCAATCTCTCGGGCCGGGGTGACAAGGACGTGCAGACCGCGGCCTCCTGGTTCGGGTTGATCGATGATGACGCGACGACACCGTCGGCGGATTCGCCGCGGCCCGCAGACGTAGATGCCGCCACGGGTGGCGGGGAGAGTGAATCGTGACCGGTGTCAGTGAAGTGCTCGCGCGCACCCGGCAGGAGGGGCGGGCGGCTCTGATCGGCTACCTCCCCGTGGGGTTCCCCACCGTCGAGGGATCGATCGAGGCCATGGTGGCCATGGCAGATGCCGGCGCCGATATCGTCGAGGTGGGTCTGCCCTACACCGACCCGTTGATGGACGGCCCGGTCATCCAGTCTGCCGCGACCCGGGCGCTGGAGAACGGCGTCCGGGTCAGCGATGTCTTCCAGGCAGCGCGGGCGATCACCGATGCAGGCAGTGCGGCAGTCGTGATGACCTATTGGAATCCGGTGCTGCGGTACGGCGTGTCGCAGTTCGCCGCGTCGCTGCGTGACAGCGGCGCCAGCGGCCTCATCACCCCCGACCTGGTCCCCGACGAGGCCGGCGACTGGATTGCTGCGAGCGACGAGTACGACCTGGACCGGATCTTCCTGGTTGCGCCCAGTTCGACGCCGCAACGGTTGGCGAGCACGACGGCGGCCACCAGAGGCTTCGTGTACGCGGCGTCGCTGATGGGCGTGACCGGCGCCCGCGCCACCGTCGGTGACCAGGCTCAGGTGCTGGTCGAGCGCACCCGCGCGGTCACCGACCTGCCCATCTGCGTGGGTCTGGGGGTCTCCACCCCTGACCAGGCCGCCCAAGTCGCCCAGTTCGCGGACGGTGTCATCGTGGGATCGGCATTGGTTCGTCAGTTGCTGGACGCAGACACCGCCGCGGCGGGTCTGGCGGACCTGCGGACCCTGACCGGTCAGTTGGCTGACGGCGTCCGTCGTTCGTGAACAGCTACCTGCCCAGCCCGACGCACGGGGTGTGGTGGATCGGTCCGCTGCCCATTCGCGGGTACGCACTGTGCATTCTGGCCGGAATCTTCGCTGCGGTATGGGTTGCGGGGCGCCGGATCATCCCGCGCGGTGGCAAGGTCGACGACATCTACACGGTGGCGTGGTGGGCCGTCCCGTTCGGCATCGTGGGCGGGCGGCTCTACAACGTCATCACCTCACCCGGCCCATACTTCGGTAAGGGCGGTCACCCGCTGGACGCGTTCGCCATCTGGCAGGGCGGGCTGGGCATCTGGGGAGCCGTCGCACTCGGCGCGGTCGGCGGTCTGATCGGGGCCCGCAAGGCCGGCATCTCTTTCCTGGACTTCGCCGATGCGGCCGTACCGGGCATCCTGCTGGCGCAGGCAATGGGTCGGTGGGGCAATTACTTCAACAACGAGTTGTACGGCGGACTGACCAACCTGCCGTGGAAACTGCAGATCTACGAGTGGGACTCGGCGCGCGGTCATGCGGTCTACAACGGCGGGAAGGCCGTCGTCCTCGGCTACTACCAGCCGACCTTCCTGTACGAATCGATCTGGGTACTGCTCGTCGCTATTGCGATCCTGGTGATCGACCGCCGCGTCCTGCTGGGCCGGGGGCGCGCAACAGCGTTGTACATCATGGGTTATCCGATGGGGCGCATCGTCTTCGAGCTGATGCGTACCGACCCGGCGAACTACATCCTGGGTGAGCGGGTCAACGTCTGGGTGTCCATCCTGGTCTTCCTGGGCGGTGCGGTGCTGTTCGTGATGATGGGACGGCGCCACCCTGACGGCATCCGGGAAGGTCTCGCGTCTCCGGCGGGCACGGCGGGCACGGTGAGTACCGCAGACGGCGTTGGCGACGCTCCGGAACAGGGCGGCGACGCCCCCTCCACCGTCTCGAAGGGTGAGACGGGCAAGTCCACCTTGTGAACTTCGGCGGGGCACCGTTAGTCTGATGCTCCCGCCGGCCAACGTCGTCCTGCCGGGCAGTGATGTCGCCGATGCGCGTGCGTGAATTCGCAGCGCGCCGGTCCAGACATCTTCGATCAGCCCTTTGCGCCTGTTTCCCATGGGCGTACGACGACCACAGAACGGTGCGCCAGATGACCCTCAGCGACGCCATCGATTTTCCGGAGAAAAGTACAAGTTCTGCGCAGCAGAGCCCCTTCTCCTCGATGCCACCGGCACAGGGTCTCTACGACCCGCGCTACGAGCACGACGCCTGCGGGGTTGCCATGGTGGCCACGATGCGCGGCTGGGCCGGTCACGACATCGTGCAGCATGCGCTGACCGCGCTGCGCAATCTGGAGCACCGCGGCGCCACCGGTGCCGACGCGAGTGTCGGCGACGGCGTGGGCGTGCTGACCCAGATCCCTGATGAGTTCTTCCGTGGTGTCTGCGCATTCGAGCTTCCGGCGAAGGGCCGGTACGCCGTGGGGATTGCCTTCCTGCCGACCGATCCTGACGCCCAGTGGCACATCGGCGAGCGCTTTGCGCAGCTCGCCGCCGAAGAGGGTCTGCAGGTGCTCGGCTGGCGGGAGATGCCGATCGACCCCGAGGGAGTCGGACAGGCCGCCCTGGATGTGATGCCCGTCTTCCGGCAGGTGTTCGTCGCGGACGCGGACGGCGACGCGGGCGGCGTCGAGCTGGACCGGATGGCGTTCTGTCTGCGCAAACGCATCGAGCACGAGACCGACGTGTACTTCCCGTCGCTGTCCGCGCGGACGGTGGTCTACAAGGGGATGCTCACCACCGGGCAGCTGGAGCCCTTCTTCCCCGACCTGTCCGACGAGCGGTTCACCACCCAGCTCGCGCTGGTCCACCAGCGTTTCTCCACCAACACCTTCCCGTCCTGGAAGCTGGCCCACCCCTACCGGCTGATCGCGCACAACGGCGAGATCAACACCGTACGGGGCAACCAGAACTGGATGCGCGCCCGCGAATCCATGCTGGCCAGCGGGGTGTTCCGGGGCGATCTGTCGCGTACTTTCCCCGTCTGTACGCCGGGTAGTTCAGATTCGGCGTCGTTCGATGAGGTGCTGGAGATGCTGCACCTGGCCGGCCGCAGCCTGCCTGCGGCCATCCTGATGATGATCCCGGAGGCCTGGGAGAACCACGCGTCGATGGATGCTGCCCGGCGGGCCTACTACGAATACAACTCCACGATCATGGAGCCCTGGGACGGGCCGGCGTGCGTGACCTTCACCGACGGGTCGCTGATCGGTGCGGTGCTGGACCGCAACGGGCTACGTCCGGGCCGGTATTCGGTGACCGACGACGGTCTGGTGGTTCTGGCGTCGGAGGCCGGCGTGCTCGAGCTCGATCCCGCCCGCGTGGTGCGCAAGGGGCGGTTGCGACCGGGCCGGATGTTCCTGCTGGACACCGCCGAGGGTCGCATCGTGGAAGACGAGGAGATCAAGGCGCAGCTGGCCGCGGAGCACCCCTACGCCGAGTGGGTCACGGCCGGCATCATCAAACTGAAGGACCTCGCCGAGCGCGAGCATGTCTGGCACACACCGGCATCGGTCGAGCGCCGTCAGCAGACCTTCGGTTACACCCAGGAAGAGCTGCGCATCCTGCTCGCTCCGATGGCACGCACGGGTGGCGAAGCACTCGGCTCGATGGGCACGGATACCCCCATCGCGGTGCTCTCACAGCGGCCGCGGCTGATCTTCGACTACTTCTCGCAGCTGTTCGCGCAGGTCACGAATCCACCGCTGGACTCGATCCGGGAAGAACTCGTGACTTCTCTGGGCACCCTCATGGGCCCGGAGAGCAACGCGCTGCAGATCGGTCCGCAGCATGCCCGGCAGGTCGAGTTGCCGTTCCCGGTGATCGACAACGACGAGTTGTCCAAGCTGGCGCACATCAACCTGGAGGGCAACTTCCCGGGGTACGGCACCTACGTCATCCGGGGCACCTACAACGTCGAGGGCGGCGCGACGGCGCTGCGGGCGCGCCTGCAGGGCATCTTCGCCGAGGTCAGCCAGGCGATCGCGGACGGTTACCGCTTCGTGGTGTTGTCCGACCGGGACAGCAACGCCGACTTCGCGCCGATTCCGTCCCTGCTGCTGACCGCGGGCGTGCATCACCATCTGGTGCGGGAGAAGACCCGTACCCAGGTCGGTCTGCTGGTCGAAGCCGGTGACGTGCGCGAGGTACACCACGTCGCACTGCTGGTCGGTTACGGCGCTGCCGCCGTCAACCCCTACCTGGCAATGGAGTCGGTGGAGGACATGGTGCGGCGCGGCGAACTGCCGGACATCACCGCCGAACAGGCCACCAAGAACCTGATCAAGGCGCTGGGCAAGGGGCTGTTGAAGGTGATGTCGAAAATGGGCATCTCCACCGTGGCCTCCTACCGGGGCGCGCAGATCTTCGAGGCCATGGGTCTGTCCGATGAGCTGGTGGCCGACTACTTCACCGGTACCTTCTCCCGGATCGGCGGAGTAGGGCTGGACGTGATCGCCAAGGAGGTCGCCGCCCGGCACGCCACTGCATATCCACGCAGCGGCCAGCGGCCACCGCACCGCACTCTGGAGACCGGCGGGGAGTACCAGTGGCGCAGGGACGGTGAGCCGCACCTGTTCGACCCGGAAACGGTGTTCCGTCTGCAGCACTCCACCCGGGCGCGGCGGTACGACATCTTCAAGCAGTACACCGCCCGTGTCGATGAGCAGTCGTCCCGGTTGATGACGTTGCGCGGACTGTTCCGTTTCAACTCCGGGCGCGACCCCATCCCGCTGGATCAGGTGGAGTCCGTGCAGCAGATCGTGAAACGGTTCTCCACCGGTGCGATGAGTTACGGATCGATCAGCCAAGAAGCACACGAGACCCTGGCGATCGCGATGAACAGGTTGGGCGCACGCTCCAATACCGGTGAGGGCGGCGAAGATCTGGACCGGCTGTTGGATCCGGAACGTCGCTCGGCCATCAAACAGGTCGCCTCCGGCCGGTTCGGGGTGACCTCGGTCTACCTGACCGAGGCCGATGACATCCAGATCAAGATGGCGCAGGGCGCCAAGCCCGGCGAGGGCGGTCAGTTGCCCGGGCCGAAGGTGTACCCCTGGATCGCCAGCACCCGCCACTCCACGCCCGGGGTCGGGCTGATCTCCCCGCCGCCGCACCACGACATCTACTCGATCGAGGATCTTGCCCAGTTGATCCACGACCTGAAGAACGCCAACCCGGCCGCGCGCATCCACGTGAAGCTGGTCTCCGAGGTCGGCGTCGGGACCGTCGCCGCCGGGGTCAGCAAGGCACATGCGGACGTCGTCCTGGTCTCCGGTCACGACGGCGGCACGGGTGCCGCCCCACTGACGTCGTTGAAGCACGCCGGCGGACCGTGGGAGCTCGGCCTGGCAGAGACCCAGCAGACGCTGCTGCTGAACAACCTGCGCGACCGCATCGTGGTGCAGACCGACGGCCAGCTCAAGACCGGCCGTGACGTGGTGGTGGCCGCGCTGCTGGGGGCCGAAGAATTCGGTTTCGCCAGTGCGCCGCTGGTCGTCAGCGGGTGCATCATGATGCGGGTCTGCCACCTGGATACCTGCCCGGTCGGTGTCGCCACCCAGAACCCGGAGCTGCGCGCCCGGTTCAGCGGCAAACCGGAGTTCGTGCAGACCTTCTTCGAATACATCGCGCAGGAGGTCCGCGAGATCCTGGCGCAGCTCGGGTTCAGCAGCATCGAGGAGGCAGTCGGTCAGGTCGGGGCCCTGGACACCGAACAGGCCATCTCGCACTGGAAGGCTCAGGGCTTGGACCTGTCCACGATCCTGGCCGACGTGCCGGTGCCGACCGGTACCGCGCGCCACCACACCGTCGATCAGGAACACGGGCTGGAGAAGGCGCTGGATCAGCAGCTCATCACCCTCAGCAGCGACGCGCTGCTGGATCAGGCGCCGGTCCGCATCGAGTTGCCGGTCAGCAACGTCAACCGGACGGTCGGCACGATGCTCGGACACGAGGTGACCAAACGCTACCCGGAGGGTCTTGCCGACGGCACGATCGACGTAACGCTCACCGGCACTGCGGGGCAGTCGCTCGGCGCATTCCTACCGCGCGGGATCACGCTGCGGGTGTTCGGTGAGGGCAACGACTACGTCGGCAAGGGTCTGTCCGGCGGCCGGGTGGTCGTTCGACCGCTGCGGGACGCGGTGTTCGTACCGGAGCTCAACTCCATCGCGGGCAACGTCATCGGGTACGGCGCCACGAGCGGCGAGCTCTTCCTACGCGGTCAGGTGGGGGAGCGGTTCTGCGTGCGGAACTCCGGAGCCCTCGCCGTCGTGGAAGGGGTCGGTGATCACGGATGCGAGTACATGACCGGCGGAACGGTGCTGGTGCTGGGTCCGACGGGTCGTAACTTCGCGGCGGGTATGTCCGGTGGACTCGCGTATGTGCTGGATCTGGACGAGCGGGTCGTCAACACCGAGCTGGTGGACGTGATGGCGCTTCGCGAGGATGACGTGGAACGCGTCCAGAAACTCCTGATCGACCACCACGAATGGACCGGGTCGCAGGTGGCCAAGAAGTTGCTGCAGACCTGGCCGGAGTCGGCGTCGCGGATCAGCCTGGTGCTGCCGCGCGATTACCAACGGGTGCTGGACGTGCGGGCAGCGGCCGACGCCGAAGGGTTGGACCCCGACGGCGCGCAGGTGTGGGAACGAATCATGGAGGTGAACCGTGGCTGATCCACGAGGTTTTCTGAAGGTCCGCGACCGGGCGTTGCCCGCACGGCGACCCGTTCCAGTGCGTATCAGGGACTGGAAAGAGGTGTATGAGGAGCAGCAGCTGGGTGACCTGCAGGAGCAGGCCGGTCGTTGTATGGACTGCGGCATCCCCTTCTGTCACAACGGCTGCCCGCTGGGAAATCCATTGCCTGCATGACACCGTTCAGGTCGTGCCCG
>JALYUK010000363.1 GCA_030853805.1 Actinomycetota bacterium
ATGAGGTATACCCTAAAACGACAGATAGCAGTATCTTGACCGCCTTGACCACGCGGCTGTATCCTAGTACCACTCTTGACTCTCTTGACCGCGTTCGCTTGGATGAGAGGGTGCTGGCGAACCGATACATGACGAACGACCAAGGACGAGACAGTGGCTACGAAGTCGCGCAACTCAGCCGTTTCGAAGGGCTCAGGCCAGAGCGGCGCTGAAGGCGTATCCAAGAGCGCGTCTCGGAGCGCCGTGTCGGGAAGGACGGTCCAAAAGAGCCCTCATCGTAAGCGTGCGCCTCATTCGGACGCGGAGGCTGCGCTGGGTCTCGTGGCGATGACGCCAGCGAAGAAGGTCAAGAACGTACCCGGTCGGCAGGTGAGTGCGCAGGTCTACGTCGACAGCGTCCTGGACGAGCTCCGCGCGACGCTGCTGCCTAGGGTGGCGCAGCTGGCTGAAATCGGTCGTGCGGTGCCGGCTCCCTCGGACTTGGCAGACCTGCTCGGAGCCGGCCTGCCTGCTGCGGGGATCGAGGTCCCCCTTGATGAGTACTTTGCTGATGTCGGACCTTTCTACGACTCCGCTGGGGCGCGGATTCAGCTGGAGCTTCGGACCAAGCAGGCGCTCGACAGTCGCCGGAACACACAGACGGTTCTGGCAATGCAGACAGGGAATGGGGCGTGGCTCTATCCAGCGTGGCAGTTCACCGGTGGAGGAAGAGTCCATCAAGTGCTGCTCCCGGTGCTGAAGGAGCTGCGTGGCATGGACCGTTGGCAGGTCGGCGTGTGGATGGTCTCGGAGCATCCGGATCTGGGCGGTATTTCGCCGCGGCAGGCGCTTCGTGATGGGGTCGACCCGACGGTTGTGGCTCGGGTTGCTACGCACGATAAGCATGCACTGGCCGGATGAGTCCGACCGTGTCACACGGCTCAAGCTCTGGCTCCGCTGGGAGTAGCGGCGCGAGAGGCCTAACGCATCATCCGGCTGCGCCAAGTGACCGCGATGACGTATCGAGCTTTCCTGCGCGAGATGCGGCGGGGTCGTGGTTTCGTGCGCACGTGGACCACGGTGGGCCGGACCGTGGCTGTTGGTGGTTCTCCAGCGTGGGGTCGGACCCGGACATGTCTGGCCGATTCGACCTGCAAGTGCCGGAGGGCACCTGCTACCTCGCTTCGACTGACGAGGCCGCTGCCCGGGAGCGGATCGGTCCGCTGCTGCGGAAGATCGCAGGACACGAGAGCGTGCTGGCTTCGGTGCTCGTAACTTCCGAAGGCCCCGTCGTGGTCACCGAGGTCACCTTGGGCACCGTCCACGCGGCGAACCTGCCGGTTAGAAAGGCTGACCGGTGGATCAACCGGTCGTTGTGGGCTGGGACGGGCATCTATTGGATCGCGCAAGGGTGGGCGGCGCTGTGGCGTGCTGCCGACTTCGAGGGTCTCCTGTACGAGCCGCGTTTCACCGGCGGTGCCCGGGTGCGAGCGTTGGCGCTGTTTGGCGCGCAGGGACGGCCGAAGCCTGCGATGCCGATTGACGGCTCGAAGTCGTTGGAGGAGGTCCTGATCGCACACGGGGTTCGGCTGGTCTGGCCGCCCGGGTCAGCGCCCGCGCTATCCCCTATGGCCGCTCCACCGTCCCTGTAGGCAGGGTTCGCGTATCAATTGGTTTTCGGCGGGGTGGTTAAGGGAAGCAACAACAGCCCGGTTGGGGTCATTTCATAACCCAAAGGGCTACTCAAAGGACGTTGCACGGTTCTGTAGCGCTGTTACGGGTATCGCGTATCCGTCTGGTTTGGATTATGACCTGCACCGACGTTCGGTGTTGGGACGTTCCTGGGAGTCGGCCCTGTCTGAACTGTTCTGGATGGTGCCGGTACTGCCGTTCAGCTGTAGATGGCCACCGACAACAGTGCGAGCATCAGCATGGCCGAGCTGAGCAGCATCCGGTCGGCGATGACGATGTCTTCTGGTTCGCCGGCGCCGCCGCGATCCACGATGACCGCGTAGCGCAGCACCACTATCAGGAATGGGATGGTGGAGAGCAGACCCCACGTGGAGGCCTGGTTGCCGGTGGTGAGGGTGAAGGTCCACAGCGAGTACACGACCAGTAGTGCAGCCGCGGCGGCCGTCCACACGAAGCGCAGGTAGCTCAGGCTGTATTCACGCAGGACCGGTCTGGCCCAAACCCCACTGCGCTCGGCGAGCACCCTTTCCGCGTAGCGCTTACCAGCGACGATGAACAACGCACCCAGGCCGGCCGTGAGCAGGAACCATTGCGATAAAGGGACGCGGGCTGCGACGCCTCCGCCGATCGCTCGCAGCAGGAAACCGCCGAGGACGAAGACGAGATCCAGGACTACTTCGTGCTTCATCCGGAAGCAGTAGAGCAGCGATGTGGCTATATAGACGGTGACGACAACGGCGACCTGCCACCCGTCCAGCAGCCCCACCACCACTGCGGCGACAACCAAGGCAGGCGCCAGGCGTCGGGCGGCGGTCATCGACACCGCTCCGCTGGCCAGGGGCCGGGCCCGCTTGGTCGGATGCACCCGATCCAGCTCAACGTCTTTGAGGTCGTTGACGACGTACACCGCGCAGGATGCCAGGACGAACGCGGCGAACGCGACGGATAGTCGTAGCAGTACGTCCGGGTGCTGAATGACTCCCGCCGCGAGCGGCGCCATCAGTAACAGCAGATTTTTGATCCACTGTTTCGGCCGGCACAGCTTGAGAAGGTCCCGCGCCTGGGTCGTGCGATGCGGCGCCTGCTGGGCGGCCTCAGCGTCCGAAGACACCGACGAAGTCCCTGGTCGATGGGCTCAGGTAGCGCACCAGGCTGGGCCGGGAGTCGTTTCCGAGTCGCTGGGGCACGGCCTTGCCTGCGACCGGGTGGGTATACGTCAGGTAGTTGGTCCAGTCGGGGTTGATGTCCAACTCCATCGCGTTGATCGCCCCCGCGTGCTGTAGGACGTTCGCGAGGGTCTGCACATCCATGGCCGGTCCGAGCACGAACACGACTGTGCCGTCTTTGCGGACCCCGATACCGCTGCGCCAGACGAAGGAGGCGTTACCGACCGTCTTTCCCCACACGCTCCTACTCGGGTTGGTCACCAGCGGTGAAATCTTCCCGCCCTGAACCATCAGGCGCAGGTTCTGTCGCACTGCAGCGACGTACTTGCCCGGGGCGCCCCCGGGCCACGCCCCGACGCTGAGGTGGCCATCCTTGGTCATGGTCATGGACGCCGCGCCCTTCACCAGCGGTTTGATGGTGGTTCCGTTCTGCCAGTACCCACCGTTCGCGTCGACCATCTGGAACCCGGAGTTGAAGGTTGCAAGAACGTTGTTGAGGTCGGCTCCCGCAAGCTTGTTCGGCGCGACCTGTTTACCGCCGGGCACCTGATAGCCCTGTAACAGCTTGAACTTGACCAGGTGGGGGTCCATCCACACCACGTTCACCAGGTAGGACGTGTGGACGGTATCCGGGCGCAACAGTGCAACCCGGGCCGCCGTGCCGCCCTTGACGGAGTACAGGTTCTGCCATTGGCCCTCACGGGCCAGGCTCGAGGGTGCCAGCGGCTTGATCGGCGCCGGTGGCGCAGCGATCTTCTGGCGACGGCTGGACGGAGTCGTCTTGGGCCCGCTTGCGGGCCCAATGGTGGGGATGCCACCGGCCACGGTCCCACCCGTGGAGGGCTTGTTCATCGCGTACTGCGCCTGCTCCAGTGATGTCACCACGAACCCGAGATGGTGGGTGCGCGCCCATTCCGCTAACCGCGCCGCCGTGGAATCGGTACCGGGTGCGGTCAACGCACCACCGACCGAGAACGCGAGCCACCCAGCAAAGAGAACCAGCACTGTCAGGACACCGGTGCGCAGCATCCGCCCGCGGGGGGTCAGGCGCCGGCCGCGTCCCCGACGCCCTCGCCGCGTTGATGGCGGCGCATCCCGCGTCTGATCCACCGTGCGCGCCGGTTCATGCTGACAGTCCGTCATAAATGCCTGTCCCTAGCGGGTCGAAGGTTGAGAAGGATCCCGGTTACCAGGTGCCTACCTTCGGTGACCGGTGCTAAGCCCGCACTGCGGGTGTAGCACCCAAAATGGTAGTGGGCCAGGTGTTGAGGGTCATGGTGATGACCCTCAGTCCGGGTGGACGATCCGGGCCAGCACGTGCAGCCCGGTGGCGGCGCCGGGGTCGTCGGGCGAATTGTGGTGAGGTTGGGAGTTTGGAGGCAGTAGTGCCTGCTGTTGACCAGTGTCACGCCCGATGGCTGCTTGCCGTATTGCGCGGATGGGTCGTTTCGCTGGTCACTTCGGGAGGTGGTTGCACGTCGCGACTGTTGTTCTTGTGGGAGGTGATTCCGTGTTGAAGGACCACGTGTAGGAGTCGACGGCACTGGTTATTCTGCGATGGATCTCTCAGCGTGGCCGTTGTGGGCGGTGAGCAGGTTGATGGTGAAGCACGCGCCGTTGAGGGGGCTGGTGGGAGCGAGGAAGAGCTCACCACCGTGGGCGATGATAATTTCGCGGGCGATGGGTAGGCCGAGACCGGTGCCTCCGTGGTCTGAATCGCGGGCCTCGTCCAGGCGGGTGAATCGGTCGAAGATCGTGTGTGCCTCCTGCGCGGGGATGCCGGGGCCGTCGTCGGCGATGGTGATCTGGACCTGGCTCAGGTGGTGTGTGAGACAGAGCTGGATATGGCTGCGGGCGTGGCGTTGGGCATTGTCGCCAAGGTTGCGCAGGGCCCGGGTCAGTAGATCCGGGTCGGCCTGGATCTGGATCGGTTCGATGGTGGCGACGGTGATTTGATGGGTGTGCAAATCCCGCAGCCGGGCGGCTTCGCGTAGTAGTAGATCATCGAGGTCGACTTCGCTGTAGCGGGGGGTGAGCTGGTGGGCATCAGCGCGCGACAGCATTAAGAGGTCGTTAACCAGGCGAGTCATGGAGTCGGTTTTGGTCAGTACGAGCTGGGTTACCTCGGTCCAGTTGGCCTGGTCGGGGTGGGTAAGCGCGACCTCGGCGCAGGTACGCAGGGTCGCTAACGGAGTGCGTAATTCGTGGGCGGTGTCGGCGCTGAACCGTTGTTGCTGCGCGGCTGCCTGCTGCAGCCGGGCCAGCATGTCATTCATGGTGGACGCGAGTCGTGCGATCTCGTCATGGCTGCCAGGTTCGGGGACCCGCGCGGCGAGGTCGGTGCCGGTGATGGAGGCGGTCCGGGCGCGGATGGCTTCTACCGGGCGTAACGCTCGGCTCACAGCAGCCCACGTTGATAGCGCGGTCACCAGCAGCAGCAGAGGCAGGCCGGCCCAGAGTAGGGCACTGGTGGTAGCGATGGTGCGATCAATGGAACTGGTCGAGACCGCGACGTAAACCAGGTAATCCCCGTCCGGGCCTGAGGCCCGCAGGGCCACCACCTGGAACCCCTGACCACCGGGGCCAACACTTAGATCGTGCACGGTCTGGATGACGGCGTTTGTGTTGGTGGGCCGCAGACCAGTCAGGGGCTTTTCCCCGATAATGTTGGGACTACTGGCCAGCACGATCCCGGCCGGCGACACCACCTGGACCAGGGAAGCATCTTGCCCGACCGTCGCCACGGTGGCGGGCAGGCTACCTGTGTGCAACTGAACGGCGATATCGCGGGCGCGTAGCAGCGCGGCGTCATCGACACCGTTGGTCAGCGATCGCCGCAGCAGGATGACCAGGGCTATCCCGCCCAGCGTCAACGCCAGCGCCACAATGAGGCTCGCGGCCAAAGTGGTCCGCACCCGTACCCCTGCCCGGCCCCGCGTTCGGTGGTGGCGTTGGGGGTGGCTGACCCCATCGGTGGGGTGCTGCTCCCGCAGTGAGGGTGTAGTGCTCATGATGGCGTGCCCGTCTGGTCGCTGAGGCGGTATCCGGCCCCGCGCACAGTCTGTAGCGACGTGGCGCCAAAGGGCGTGTCGAGTTTGCGGCGCAGCCGGGCAACGTAGACCTCCACGATGTTCAACTCACCGTCAAAGTGGGTATCCCACACGTGATGCACGATGTCGCTCTTACTGACAACTTCTTCTTTATGACGCAACAAGAATTCGGTCAACGCGAACTCCCGCGCGGTCAAGCTCACTTCCTGCCCCGCGCGCCAGCATCGACGCGCGGCAGGATCCAAACTCAAACTGCCCACGCTCAGCAGGGGGATCGGATCACCCTGACGGCGGCGCAACAGTGCCCGCAACCGCGCCACCAGCACCAGGTAGGAGAACGGTTTGGTCAAGTAGTCATCGGCGCCCAAATCCAGCGCGTCCGCCTCATCGTGCTCTGCGTCCTTAGCGGTAAGCATCAGGATCGGGGTGGCATCACTGGCGGCACGCAGAGCACGGCAGATTTCGTAGCCGCTGGTTCCTGGCAGCATGATGTCCAAGATGATCAGGTCATAGTCGTACTCTCCGGCCCGCCACATACCCTCAGTTCCGTCATAGGCGACATCGACGATAAAACCCTCCGCATGCAGACCGTCCGCGACGGCCTGCGCGAGCGAACGTTCATCCTCCACGAGCAGCACCCGCACCCCATCCTCCATTCCCTGTTGCCGACCCAGGCCACGACATTCACCGCCGACCTGCTGGGGTGAAAGCACCGGATAAACAAGCGGCGCCGAGGCAGCTCATCATCCTTGCGTTCGCGAGGCTGTGAGGGGCACTGTCCGCCATCCTGCCAAATGCTGCCTGGTGCACGCACAGGCCGCGGGACTGCGATACCAAGTCCCGCGGCCTGCCCTGCTCAGCAGATCATGCCGACCGCAACTGAGCCTTAGCCTTTGCCGGCGATGTCCGGCGCGCTCTGGTTGCCCTGCTGCACATTCGGGCCGGAATCCGCGGTGGCCGGGTCGGTAGCCGTGGCTGCCTCGGATCCGCTGGTCTCAGTACCAGTTGTGGTGTCCGGCGCGCTCTGGTTGCCCTGCTGCACATTCGGGCCGGAGTCCGTGGCTGCTTCGGATCCGCTGGCCTCAGTACCAGTTGTGGTGTCCGGCGCGCTCTGGTCGCCCTGCTGCACATTCGGGCCGGAATCCGCGGTGGCCGGGTGGGCCGTCGAGGAGGCACTGTGGCTCACGACGGGTGCCGTCGCCGTCGCCGCATGTGCGACCCCGGTTCCGATACCGCCGATCGCCAACGCTGAGAACGTCACCGCAGCCAACTTGGTCTTCGTATTCATTATCGTGGTGATCCTTACTCTCGCGAACCCCCCAATGGGGCCCGGTAACACCACCATCCACGCCAGAGGCTGTACCCCTGCTGAACAGCCCAAAGTGATTCGGGACTGCCCAGGCTTTGGTTGTCACCTGACCTGTGAGGATTGCTCCTCGCTGGAAGGATGTCTGTCATGCCCAAGCCCTACCCCAGAGAGTTCCGCGACGACGTCGTGGCGGTGGCCCGTAAGGGCGATGCGCCGTTGAATCAGATCGCGAAGGATTTCGGGATCTCCGATAGTTGTCTGGCGAACTGGATGAAGCAGGCCGATGTCGAAGATGGCAACCGCCCTGGCGTGACCCAGATGCAGTCCGTTGAGGTGCGCGAGTTGAAGAAGCGCAACCGGTTGCTGGAGCAGGAGAACGAAGTCCTACGCCGCGCAGCGGCGTACTTGTCCCAGGCGAATCTGCCGGGAAAATAGTCTTCCCGCTCGTCCGTGAGATGGCCGCGATCGGTGCCCGCATCAGGGTGCCGGTCGCGGTGGCGTGCAGGGTCCTG
>JALYUK010000388.1 GCA_030853805.1 Actinomycetota bacterium
CAACCCGAACAGCGGTTTCACGAGTATGCCCGGCACGCCCGGCGGGAACCTGAAGTAGCAGTACATGCCTGACGCCGAGAATCCTCATGCCGGTCAAGGCATGGTTGTCCTCGACATCGGTGGCGACATAGGTGCTCTCGTCTGATGGCCGGGCCGCGTTGACGGCCACCATCAAAGAGCCCGAAACCACCACGGTCGACGGGGCGAAGTAACACCAGATCTCTCCCAAAGGATCCCGATCGGCGCGGCAGACCTACCGTGCCGATCGGGATCCTTGCTCTGTCTGCACTCCCGGTGCCTGGCCGCCCGCAATGAGGCACCTAAAAGGCCCTCATCGTCGGTGACCACACCGCGAACAGGCCGCCAGAACCTGGGATCTGCGTTCAGAGCGGCCGGGGTCGAGACGTGGTGGGTTGATCGTTGCGTGGGTTCAGTCATCGCTGCTGGTGGCCGGGGTGCGGTGGCAGGATGTGGCTCATGGTGGCGATGACGACGTCCCTCACACAGGAGTTGAGTAGCTTCGTTGTCACCAAGACGTGTTGTCATAAAGCTGAAATTTCGGCGGTACTACGTTTTGCGGGCGGATTGCACATCATGGGTGGCCACCTGGTGGTGGAGGCTGAGTTGGGGACCGCGAGCGTCGCGCGTCGACTGGGCCAGGACCAACGACAGGGCGTCGTTGATGGGGATCGCAGGCCTTATTCGGGTAGCCGTCGGGGTGTGCCGCTTCTACTGGGTTGATGCACGCGGTGTCACGTGGCCACACGGGTTACCGCTCTCGCCCGGTACGCCGACTGACTTCTTGAGTTCTCGTACCAGGCGAGCCTCTTGTGCGGGTGGACACCGCCTAGGGGCGGTCCGGTGCCTGGGTGAGGGGCAGGTCGCTGACGGGAGTATCGGTTGGGGCGTTGTTGGTGTCCGGCCGTGATGTGGATGCTGTTTGATCGAGCCCCGGGTACGCAGGGGGTTGTGTCGATGCCTGCCAGTGTCTGAGGATTTTTCGCGTGGGCTGAGTTTTTTTGTTTGCGGTGCGGTGCGGTGGTTGGGTGAGGTTATGACCACCGATACGGCGACTTTGGTTTCTCGGCTTGAGATGTCGTATCCGAATGGTCCGCCCTCTGATGCGCAGGTCCGCGCCCAGGGGTTCACGTTTCGGCCGGCGCAGTGGGCGAAGTGGTGGCCTGCTGGGGTGGATCGTCCGGGGATCCTTGACCGCGCGGGGCCGGTCAGGGTGACTCGTGCGGAGCTTTTTAATGAGTGCACCGCCGTGGTCTCAGAGGCGGATGCGGTGGCGGCGTTTGTGGCTGTCTGCGCGTGGGGGGCTGGTACCAGTGCGCGCAGCGTGAGTCGGTGTGTCAGGGCCCGGGCCGACCCGAAGCTGGGCGTGAAGCTGTTGGGGGCCCGTGACCTTGCGGTGGTGGATCCGCCGGCTGCGTACAGGAGCATGATGCGCGGTGGGGAGTACAAGGTGGACTGGTGCGGGCCGGCTTTTTTCAGTAAGTGGTTACATTTCGCTGCGTATGAGCGGTGCGAGGTGGATCATCGACCGCTCATTGTGGACAGGCTGGTCGCTGCCACTCTTGGGTGGGGTGCGACGGGCTGGTCTGGGAGTCGGTACCTGCTCTATCTCGACATTGCCGAACAAGTGCGTCAACGGTGGTGTCCCGATCAGCCCAGCTACGTCGTGGAGTATGCCCTGTTCAACTTGCGTGCGACCCACCGTCGCCTCACCAGTTCTGGATGATGGTGACGTGCCGTGCGTGGCGCGAACGGTAGGCAAGTGCGCCTTTTACCTCGCGGGCGGTACCCCTGGTGGTCTTTTGACCGCTGAGATCCTGAACGGGACCGGTCACGTGGTCCGCGGCTACACGCTCTGATCTCGCGGACCTTTTAAACGTGCGGAGGTCTCCCGGACCGGGGTTTATTTGCTGCTCGGTGATGATTCTGACAATGCCGGACAGAGTCCCTGGGAGCGGTGGGGGTTTGAGGGCTCGCGGCGGGTGGTGAGGGGGTAGGAGCCCATCGTGCAACCGGGGGTCGAAGCCTGCTGTGTGATGGGTTGCCGCGTGGTGTTGCAGGTATCAGCGATCGGGAGAGGTGATACACCTTGCTGGTTGGTGCCATTGGGTGATCTTCTACGGTGGGCGGGCGGAACGACAGCCGGGGGCGCCGGTCAGGCGATCAGGGGTATCAGGTCGGTCACTGAGGTGTCCGTCTGTGTGGCCCAGGCCTGGAGTGTGGCGGTTAGTGCCAGGGCGCTGCCGTAGAGCACTTGTTGGCCGCCTTGGCGGGTGATTAACGTGTCCAGGCAGCGGAATGCTCGGCCTTTACGGGCCAGCGACAGGATGTCGATGGCGGCGCGTTCACCGACCCAGTGCCCCTGCGGCAGGTGGGTGTGCGCGGCGAGGTTTGCTGGTGGGCGCGGGTCGCGCCCACCGAGCCAGTCGTCCAATAGCCCTAGGGCCACCCCAATACAGCCAGCGACCGTCGGGACCGAACCGTCGGGGGACTCAGGCTGGGCGTGGTCTAAGGAATGTGCTGCGGCGACCGTGTCGGTGCCGGCAACTGCCTGCACGGTGTTCCGTAGGGTGGTGACCGCGAGCTCGCGGGCTGTCCCGACGGGAGTGAACAGGGTCATGTTCTGCCGCTCCACTGCGCGTTGCATGGCTGCTTGCAGGGTCTGCAGGTCAGGCACCTGGTCGGGGTCGCTTAGGTCGATCCCGTCTTCGGCTAGCAGCGGTGCGAGCTCGCGCAGTAATTCATCACCCATCCCCGGTCGGTGTTCCACGCGGGGCGGACCCTGTGGGGGTTCGGGTGTTCGGCGGTGCATGTCGGCCATGAAACCCATGGTGACAGCACGGTGGAGATGTCGATGATGAACGCCCGGGCTACCAGCGGTCACTCATCCGCAGATACTGCCGGGCTGGGACCACGCCATACCCCCGCGTACCGTGCGATACTTGTATCTCAGGAGGTGGTTGTGGTGGCGATTTCTATTAGGCTCACGCCAGAGGATGAGGCCAGGCTCGAGGCGTTGGCGCAGCGCACCGGGCGGTCGAAGACGTTTTACGTGCGGGAGGCGATCCATCAGCATCTGGACGCACTAGAGGAGCTGTTCTGGGCGGACTCTGTTGTGCAGGAATGGGATAACTCTGGTGGTACCAGTCGGCCAGCTCAGGAATTGTGGGATGAGCTGGGAGTGTGACCCGGTGGCGTCTGCAGACCTCGCCACAGTTCGATAAAGCCGCCCGCCGTATTGACCCGCCGGTCTTGCGACGCATCAGGTTCTATCTGGAGGAGGTCTGCGAGCTTGACGACCCGCGCCAACGAGGCAAAGGTCTGACCGCGAACCTTGCTGGGTACTGGCGGTACCGGATCGGTGACTGGCGCGTCATCGCCCAGATCCGCGATGACGAGGTGGTGATCGTCGCGATCGGGCTCGCGCACCGCTCCGAGATCTACCGGGAGCAGTAAACCCCCGCCAGTATCAACCCCGATTCCGGCGGAATCACCCGGTGGGGTGGGAACTGTTGTGCAACGGAATGGTGGTGGTGGGATAGGGGAGTAGCTGGCCGCTCGGGCAACGTCAATCCATTGCTGGTGAGTTTGTCGGCCGGCGTCCACAGCGCTGGTCCTGGCCTGTACCCGGCCCCGTACCGTGACAAGTTCGGTACCTGTTCGTGTCTGACAGGTGCCGGAACGAGGCTCGCCCGGTCGCGGCAATTCCCCCTGACCGCTATCAAGCGGCCCGCTCGTGCTTCATACCCCCGTAGGTAGGGGCGCGGTGTGTCGCCGCGGCCGGGTTTGACCGTGGCGTGCCACACTTTTGATCGTGGCCAGCGACGGGTACGCGCCGATGTCTATCGATTCACGCCACGGCGGTTTCTCACGCGGTAGTTTCTCACGTGAGGCGGTCCGGGCTGCAGGGGGTGGTTACAGGCTGTGCCCGACGTGCGGGCACCGACCCGCTAGTGAGCATGAGGCGTTGCAGCAGTCAGAAGACCTCAGCATTACCTGGTTACTTCAGGACTGCTGGGATGGGCTGATCATTGAAGAGCATCACTGCGTGTACTGCCAACCCCACGGCAGGCAGATCACGACGGTGCAGTGCGCGCAGTGTGGTGATGGTCCCTTGCTGAGCGGTATCTTCACCGATGACGGTCAGGGCCCCGGGTACGCGTGCGGCCCGGTCCGGTCCTGGTTGATTAACGGCGGTTGGCAACTGGACCCGGAACCGTTGTGTCCCTGCCACCGGCGGTAACGCAAGCCTGGACGCAGGAGGGTCGCGGTGATCTGCGGGGCGGTGGTTGGTGGTGGTGTCGGTGTTCTTGATGGGTAGGAAGTGAGCCGCTCGTGAGTGACGAGGCGTACGGGACTGACATGGTGCTGGCCGCGCAGGAGGCGTACGAGGTGATGAGCGCGGTCTGTCAGGCGGTGCCGGGGGAGGGGATCACGGCGCCGGTGGCGTGTGAGGTGTTGGGTAGTTTGCGCGGGGCCAGTGGGTACATGTTGATTCAGGTGTTGCAACAGTTGGGTCAAGGATTGCAACGGTCTGTGATCGACCCGCTGGCCGGTACTGGCCACGATGATGGCAGCGAGGTGTCCCGTGCGGTGTTGCACGCGCAGCGCTTGCTGGATCAAGCTGCCGGTCTGGCCAGTGATTTATCGGACCTGTTGGCCGCCGCGCAGATGGTGCTGAAGCCTTACGGCCTGGACCAACCGCCGCACGATGTTGACCAGGTGTGAGGTCCTGGTCAGCAGGGGGCAGTCCCGGGCGAGATTGGTGTGGCTCACCCCTGGGGGCATG
>JALYUK010000428.1 GCA_030853805.1 Actinomycetota bacterium
GGAATGCCGTCTTTCATCCGCTCGAGGACAGCGTCAGGGACTGCTTTGAGCATGTCGGTGTCAGTTGCGCCGGGTGCGAGAGCGTTGATTCGGATGCCTCGTTTTGCACCTTCGCGGGATGCTGACCGTATGAAGCCTTCGAGGCCTGCCTTGCTAGCGGTGTAGTTCGCCTGCGCGCTTTGGCCGACCTTGGCGCCGGTTGAGGAGAGCAGCACCACGGATCCCTTGCGGGCTCGCCACATACTGCGCCACGCGCATCGCACGACGTTGATAGGTCCGATCAGGTTCGTCTCGATCACATCTCTGAGATCCTCGTCGGACATGCGAAGTAGGAAGCTGTCGCGCGTGATGCCCGATGCGACGACCAAGACATCGAGGGGTCCGTGCGCTGCTATCGCGGCGTCATGCGCGGCCGCGATACTCGAGGTGTCGGTGATGTCTGCTTCGAGATCCAACACCCCGTCTGGCACTGACCCACCTGGCCGGCGGGTACCTGCGACGTGATGCCCCAGCTCCTGGTATCGACGCGCCGTGGCGCGGCCGATCCCGCGACTTGCACCGAATACGAGGACAGAGAGGGGATCAGCCATACACGGCACTCTATTGGCGTGCCAGGTTCACCCATAGGATCGTGCATACGGGCGATGAGGGGATACAGCAGGTGCCTACAAGGATCAATGTTGATAACCAGTGGGTACTTACCGACGCACACGGAATGCTGCTGGCAGTCGGGGACGAGCCATATAAGGCAGTGAGTCCGCAGCAGGTCTTGGATGCGAAGGCGCGTCGGCTTCTGCTGCCAGCTATCGACGAGGCCATCTTGCTGGGTACGCCCGTCGAACGAGACGACGGGCCACTCATCGTCAAGGCTGTTCCAATCACCACGGTGAAGACGGGATCTCTCACCGCCGTGCACGGCATCTACTACGACAAGTCTCAGCAAGAGGCGACTCCACCACTGGTGGGTTGCTGGGAATGGGAGCTGGATCGTGTCCACTCGGACCGAACGATCCACATCTTCTGGGACGAAAAAATGTTTGAGTTATACGAGCTAGACCGTAGTGACCCCGAGTTTGCTGATCTGGTTAACGGGAAGACAGCAATGCCGCAGTGGCTCAACCACCTCATTGGCTTTGAGCATCGGGCAGAGATGTACACCTACCTAGAGCAGTGGATCGACAACCCGACGTTCACGGTTCCGATTTTTCGATACCGAATCATGACGGGTCGGGGCGAAGCAGTTCCGTCAACGAAGCACCTGCGATTTGCTGGCGAGGGCGGAGCAGATGGTGACGATCGGTGGCTTCGGGGGATCACCCATGAGGCACCAGAGGGTGAGGGCCACGTCATTCCAGATTTCGTGGAGGTCCACTCCGAAGATCTGTTGCGCGCCGCCTTCGATCTAACTGATGCCGCGCTGGCAGCGATCGATACGCGCACATGGTCGCTGTACATGTGGTCGCGCGCCCAGTGGGGCAAGGCACGTTTGGCCGACCCCGGAAACGGGTCGTTACTCAACATGTTGGACTTGGCCGACCTTGGGAAAGTGCAGCAGTACCTCACGGCGTCTGCCCGGGAGCCAAGGATCGCTGATGCTCCCATCGTGGTGCGTTTCAAGACTGAGAGCGGCACATATGAGCCGTATCTGTTGCGCGCGAGTGGCGTCGATGCCGGCACGGTTAAAGGACGCTTCGTGCTGTGCCGGCTAACACCCGGCTAGTTCCCGCTGGTCGGGCCGCGGAACATCGGCATGCTAGGTTTTTGCCTCATAGCCCCTCGTGCCGGTCGGCGCAGGCGGAGTCACTGAACAGCCCACATTGCGTGGTCCTTCATCACCCGTCACCGAGGAGGCCTTCTTATTTCCAGCACGTTGACCACCGTTGAGGTGGGCCGCGGGGTCCACTTCGTGCATGGCCCTGCTTCCAATTGGGTAATCCTGGCCGAGGGCGATGAGGTCTCCCTGATCGATTGCGGCTATCCCGGCGACTGGCTCGCCGTACAAGAATCCTTGGCCAGCATTGGCTACTCACCAGCGGACGTCGGCTGGTTGTTCATCACGCACGCTCACGCTGACCACATCGGCTCTGCGGAGCGGCTTCGCCGTGATTACGGCACGAAAGTGCTTGCTTGCACTGCAGAAGCCGCCCACGCTCGTCGTCTGGTACTCAACCAGGTGACCCGCGAGGAGGTGAACGTCTACGCCGCTGATCCTTTGGTGCGGACATGGATGGAGCATGCGATCGCGCTCGGCGGGCTCGAAGATGTAGCGGTTGCTGCCGTTACTGAGATCGCTGAAGGCCTTCCGGGGCCGGGGCCCCTGGCCCCAGTCCCGCATGTTGTGCCAGGGCACACGCCTGGGCACACAGTCTTCGAGATTCGCGCTGCAGGAGCTTTGGTGACTGGGGATGCGTTGATCAGCGGCCACCCCACCAGTGCGCAGCAGGGTCCCCAAATGCTTCACCCGATGTTCCACACCGACCTAGCTCGAGCCCGGCAAAGCCTGCGGTCCCTCGCAGCGATAGATGCACACGTCCTACTGCCTGGCCATGGTGACCCCTTGTTTATGAGTCCAGCGACGGCTGTGCGCGCGGTCCTCGATGAGGTCATATCTGTTCCAATGCCCACGAACCAGCCAGAGGGTGACGAGGTTCGATGACCAACAGCAATGTGACGTCTCCTCGTGATTGCCCTATGCAGACTGCGTCCACCACAGTCGGGCACGTATCGGAGGTTCTGCGGGAGTGGATGGAATCCGCTGCTGTTCCTGCTGAAGTACGTCCATACGTGCTTGCAGAGCTGGTGAACCGTCAGTCTTGCTGCGCGGCTAACGCATCGGCATCGTGAGTGATGGCATCAATGACCGCTTGTTGCTCTTCGTGGGTCATTGAGCGGAAGCGCAGAACAGCCTCCACGACCCGGTCGTTCTGTGCAGAGGGGACATCAAGTGCCCTACGGATCGCCTGCCGCACAGCAGGATCGGTGAAGTAGAGCAGAGGCTTGCCTAGTACTTCGGCCAGGTTCGCCATAAGCATGGTGGTCGGGGCCGCGTTTCGCCCCTTGCACAGCTGACGGAAGTGAACTGACGAGAGCGGTGTGCCGAGGTTCGTCACTTCGACGGCTATGCGGTCGTTGGTCCAGTTGCCGTCGGGATCAGCTTTACGGAGATCGTCGGTGGCTTCCTCGAGCGCGGCGCTAAGCCCAGGGATGTCGCGAGACACCACAATTGCCCTCCGTCGACGTCCCAGTACGACGTGGGGAGCCA
>JALYUK010000435.1 GCA_030853805.1 Actinomycetota bacterium
GTCATACCCTTCAGAATGCCACCATCGCACTCTGGTCACAACTGCTCCCCCACCCAATTTCACACCACCGATAACTTGTATTATGACAAGTCGCGATCTCCCCGCATTGCAACTGATGCATCGTTGGCGCCGTACGTCCGACGCATCCGCCCGACCCCATCGGCGCGCCGATGACCAGCAAAACAACGCCCCGAATGCGGGTCGCAGGCGGGCAATAACGCGATTCGTCTGATGCGACCTGGTGCGCTCCGACGAGTTCATGAAAAGCCGCTGACCAGCACGTTCAGAACTGATCATGCATCAGATGAACGATTCACTCACCTGGCGGTCTCGATCAGGCCGGGCTGGACGCTCAGGTTGGCCGAACGATTCGTTCCTGCGCTATTTGAATGACCCCCTACAGCGCCGCTGCCAGCATGGTCGCCAACGTCACGACCTCGGTCGACCGGACGGGTCGCTCGACCACCAAATACAGCAGCTTCGAATATCGACGATCCCCAGTCGAAGTCTGCGCATTGCATCAGGTGAATCATTGGGGTCGCCTACGCGTGCCTGTGCAACGGTCGTATCGATTGGCGACCTAGTACGGGTCGACTTTGGGTGGACTCGCGAAAGTCTTCGCTTCATCTGACGCAAGGCTCGTCGACTCGCGCCGTGCCGGGCTGTGCGCGAGTCAGTGTGACTGCGTGTCGGTCTCGAAGATGACGGCCCTGGAATGCGAGGCGGTCGACGACTCGCGGCGGATAGGCGTGGGTCGGTGAAGGTGTCGGTTCACCCGGGCAGCGCGAAATTACATCCGCCTAGCCCAATTGAAATGGTGTTGCGACTACTCCGGCTCGGCCAGGTCGTCGTCGTCGATCGGCGCTTGCCACGTCAGCAGTCGTACCTTGCCGACGCTACTGAGGTGTAGTCGCATTGTCCGGCGCGCCCGGGCAGCGTCTTGACGACGTATTGCTTCGAGAATCGCCTGAAGTTGCCTCAAAGACTGGCTTGGACGACCTGGCTGGCGCAGCGACTCCTTACGGCTTTCGCTGACCTCGCTGCTAATTTCATCCAGAAAGCGGTTGAGTAAGGGGTTTCGCCCGGCAGTAGCGACAGCACTGTGGAACAACTTGTCGCCCTCGGCTCCGTCTGCGTCTTGTTCCACGCTCGCTGCCATCAGGACAAGAGCGTTTTCCATGGCGCGTAGGTCGTTGTCTGTCCTGCGTTGCGCAGCGAGTCCTGCGAGTTGGCACTCAAGACCTACCCGCGCTTCCATGATTTCGGGTAGCCGGGCTTGGCGGGCAACGAGGGCTGTAACGCTCTCGGTGGAAAGGTCGTCTTTCAGCAGGAAGGTACCGCCACCGTGCCGGGTTTCGACCAGCCCTTGGACCTCTAGTACGACAAGGGCTTGCTTCACGGAGGCGCGACTGGTGCCGAGTTGCTCCGCCAAATCACGCTCTGACGGCAGGCGATGCCCGCGCTTGAGGTCCGCGGCCTGGGCGTATTCGCGTAGCCGCTCGAGGATCGCCTCGTACATCGGCGGCCGATCGACGCGTCGCAGTGACGCCGGCTCCCCACTCATCTGTTCACGCCCCATGGGCTCAGGTTACCCGGAAAGGCCGGCCACGTTATAGGAGACTATGCATCCTTGTCACTAGGTGGACAAGTGGCTGATCCTGTACTACGTTACCGAGCGATGTGACACCGGTCACATTGACAGCGTCGCGTTTGCTACATCGCCCGTCAGCGGCTCAGTCATTAAAGGAGATGCGCGTGCAAGTCCTTCTGCTCGATATCGGTTACGGGTTGGTCACTGCGGCAATCTTGGGGCTCTCTGCGGTGGCGTTCACGTTGGAATATGCGGTGAGCCGAGTTGCGAACCTCGCGCACGGGGAGATCCTCACCATCGGCGCCTATGCCGCTTTCGTGGTCCAGCAAGCCACCGGGAATGTGGTTCTGGCCGCCCTTGGAGCTGCTGTGGCAGGGGCGATCGTCGGCTATGGGACGAATTTTTTCTTGATCGAGCGCTTCGCACGTCGATCCCCGCTTGTGACGCTTATCGCGACACTCGGGTTGTCGCTGATCTTGCAGAATGTCATCACCATGTTCTTTGGCGCGTCCAGTCGGGCGTACACAATCGCGCAAGGAGCTCCCCACCAGTACGGACCGTTCCAATTTACCCAGGCAGAATTGATGGTGATCGCGTCGGTCATCGTTATTGGGGTTTTGCTATTTGTGCTGCTTCAGCGCACGAAGTTCGGAAAGGCCGTGCGGGCGGTGGCTGAAAATCGTGACTTGGCCCGGGCGAGCGGTATCAATGCGGGGCGAGTGATCGCGCAGACGTGGGTGGTAGCGGGCTTCGTTGCCGGCTTTGCCGGGTTCGTCCTTGCCGAGAATGTGGGCGCGTTCAGTCCGTCCCTGGGTAATGGCTTCTTGCTCATCACTATTACGGCCACTGTCGCTGGTGGGCTCGGAAAACCATATGGCACGCTGCTCGGCGCTTTGCTGGTTGGGATCATCCTCGAACTGGCGGGCGCGTACACGAGCTCCAGCTACGAGTTGGCATTCGCCTTCGCAATCCTCGTCCTTCTCCTGCTTTTTCGACCCAACGGGCTTCTCGTGCGCGGATCAAGAACGGTGGCAGCATGATTTATTGGATCACCATCCTCACCGAGGCGTGCATCTTCGGAATTATGGCACTCGGGCTCAATGTGGTCTGGGGGATGTCTGGTGACTTCGACCTCGGCTACTACGGTTATGTTGCCCTGAGCACATATCTGACTATCGTCCTTACGGTCGGTAAGCCCATCGCGCCGGTGCATTACATCCTCGGCAACACCCTCCCCTACCCGGTGGCGGTGCTCATCGCAGTCGTTATCACCGTTTTGATAGCGACACTGGTTGGAATGGTCGCGTTACGAGGGTTGCGTGCGATCTACTTCGCGCTGACCACGCTGGGCGCCGTCAGCGTTCTCTACGTGGTCGTGCAGACCTACACCCCACTGTTTAACGGCTTCAACGGGGTCGCGGGCCTGGTCGACCCGATGGGGACAACGCTGGGTATCCCCTTCAATCAGTACCGCTACTTCCTCCTGGCGTTGAGCGCCTTCTTCCTGATCGTCGTCGCGGTGCTCACCTCCAGGCTTTCCTCCAGTCCGTTTGGCCGCCTCCTACGTGCAGTACGCGACGACGAGGAAGCGGTCGCTGCGTTCGGGCGCAGCGTCTACAAGACAAAACTGAAGGCCTACATCGTGGGTGCAGCCATGGCCGCTCTCGCGGGGGGCCTCTTCGCGGCCTTCCTCGGTTCGTTCAACCCCTCAGCGTGGGCGCCGCAAGAGGTTCTCACCTTGTACGCCGGTGTGCTCGTGGGCGGACGAGGCAATGTCAAAGGTGTCATCGCCGGGATCTTCGTGGTTTACATCGGATTCGTCGAGCTCACCCGAAACCTGCCCGAGATCGCAGGGCATGCGGAGTTCGCTCCGGCGCTGCGACAGGTCCTTATCGGCCTCCTTATCGTCCTGTTCCTCAAATTCCGCCCTCAAGGACTGATTCCCGAACGAATGTCGCGCGACGGCGGCGGCGTGGCACCTGATGGCGACCCCAGCGGAACGGGCCATCGTCGAGCGGGATTGAGCGGGCTGGCCGCTCGGGCAGGTCTACATAGGTCCCAAGGAACAAGGGAAGGCGTGCAATGAGTACGCCCTCGCTGGCCCCGCAGTTCGGAACACCGGCCCTGAAGGTCCGTGACCTGTGCATCTCTTTCGGGGGTGTCCAAGCCGTGAACCACTGCACCTTCGTGGTCCCAGAGACGACGGCGGTCGGTCTCATCGGCCCCAACGGAGCAGGGAAAAGCACGACGATCGATCTCATCTCGGGGTTCAAAGCAGCCGACAGTGGCCACGTCGACTTCCGCGGTCAAGAACTCATCGGCATGAAACCCCACGAGATCTCAAAACTGGGCATCGTGCGGACGTTCCAGTCTCCCCGGGAATGGCCGAGCCTGTCCGTGCTGGACAACGTCCTCATTGGCACCCGCGGATTCGATCGCGAGTCGCTACTCGGTGGCATGTTCGCGACCGGCCGTCAACGTCGCGCTGAGAAAGAATCGCTCCAGCATGCTCGCGATCTGCTGGAGGACTTCGGCCTCACCCCTTTAAAGAACGATGCAGCGGGAAGCTTGAGTGGCGGCCAGAAGCGGCTGGTTGAGTTCGCGCGGATCGCCGCCGCCAGTCCGAGTCTCGTGATTTTGGACGAGCCCATGGGCGGAGTGAACCCGGTCCTGGGAGAACGAATTGGCAAAGCAGTGCGCGCGCTCATCGAACAGGGCAGCAGCGTGATCGTGGTGGAGCACAACTTGCGCTTCATCGAAGACTACTGCGACCTCGTCGTGGTCATGGACCAGGGCGCTGTCATCGCAGAGGGCCCGTATGAATCGCTTCGTGACAACCCACAGGTCGTCACGGCCTACCTGGGAGACGTCGAAAATGCATGACACCGCACGCGGCTCGCAATCGGCTCTCGCTCTTGAGGTCGAAGGGATCACAGCAGGATACGGCGGAGCGCCCGTCATCCAAGACGTGTCCTTGACGGTGGCGCCAGGGCAGATCACCGCGATCGTCGGCCCCAATGGCGCCGGGAAATCGACCCTCCTGAAAAGCCTCGCCGGCCTGGTCAAAACGTCGGCCGGGACGGTCAAGGTCGGCGGTAAGGACATCTCGGGGTCACCAACGGAGAAGCTCGCCCGCTTAGGCATCTCCTACGTTCCCCAAGTCGCCAACACCTTCCCCGGGATGACAGTAAAAGAAAACCTTGAGATTGGCGGCTACCCACGGCGGAGCGGAGTGCGAGAGCGAATCGATGAAATGTGCGAGCTTTTCCCCGACCTGCGCCCCGCACTGGGCCGAAAGGCCCGAACGCTCAGCGGCGGACAGCGCAGCATGCTCGCTATTGCCAGAGGGTTGATGATCGACCCGGTCGTGATGTTGCTTGACGAGCCAAGCGCCGGCCTGTCGCCCATCTTCCAGACGGCGCTATGGGAGCAGATCCAAAGGGTCGCCGAGACCGGCGTCGGCGTCTGTGTAGTCGAGCAAAACACCCGAAGAACCCTGAAGTACGCCCACTGGGGATACGTGCTCGTGCTGGGCAAGAACCGCCTCGATGGGCCAGCAAAAGAGCTGTTGGACAACGACGAAGTCGTGAACCTTTATGTCGGACGTCTGAGCTGACAATAGCCGGATTGCCCCACCCTCCGGGTGTGGCTCACACCAAAAGCGACGAGGAGTGTCACCATGAAAATACAGCGTAATACCGCAGCGGCCGCGAGTCTTTCCGCGGTAGTGCTTGCCCTATCAGCATGCGGGGCAGCAGGTAGTCAGGGCAGCAGCAGTGGAAGTGGCAGTGGCAGTGGCAGTGGAAGTGGCGGGTCCGTCACGTACGGAGTCCTGTCGTGCTTCACCGGTCGATTGGCAAGTCTTGGGCAGTCAATGCTTCAAGGCTCGGAGGTCGCTCAGAAGGTAATCAACGACTCCGGCGGTGTGATGGGCAAGAAGTTAAACCTGGCTCACGCCGACACCAGCTGTGACCTTGCCGACGCAGTCCCAGCTACCCAAGGGCTGCTGTCGAAGAATGTCGTGGGCATCATCGGTCCCGAAACCCAGGAAATTGCTGCCGTCGAGCCCATCTTGCGCGCCAGCACAACGGTTGATGAGTTCCAAGGGGGCGACACATCGCGCGACCACCAGAACGACCCATTCCTCTTTCGGGATAGCCCCTCAGACTCCCAACTCGCCGTTGCGATGGCGCTCTACGCCCACAACAAGGGCTACAAGAAAGCTGCCCTGTTGTTCTATAACGATGTCGCAGCCCAGACGCTGATAGCGCCGATCCAGGCATCGTTCAAGAAGCTCGGTGGGCAGATCGTGAAATCGGTCAGCGTCGCGCCAGGACAAACGTCCTACCGTGCCGAAGTCCAAGCAGTTATTGCCTCCCACCCGGATGTCATCTTCACCCAGACCGATGCTCCCACCGCTGCTGTGCTCTACCGCGAACTGCAGCAGGCGAACAATCTCGCCATTCCGATCGTCGGCAGCGACGTCACGGCGGGATCGGACTACCTGAAAGCCATCACCTACCCGGTCGCCCACGCGCACCTGGTCTCGATTTACGGCACCTCCGTCACCGGCGCAGGCGCCGACGCGTTCCTGAAGACCTTCGGCGCACTCAACCCCGGTCAGCAACCACTCGCCAACGCCAACTACGCCTACGACGCCGTGGTATCCCTGGCGCTGGCAGAGACCTTCGCCAAAACAACCGACGGAACGACCGTTGCGAAGGACATGACTCAGGTGACCAACTCTCCTGGTACCGCCTGCTCGACCTATGCGGCGTGCCAAACGCTGCTCAAGGCCGGCAAGAAAATCAACTACGAAGGCGCCAGCGGGAGCTTGAACTACAACAAGTACAACAACACGTTCGGCCCCTACGGCGCCTACGTGTCCGACGCCAAGGGGAATGAGAGCCGGGTGGGCGTGCTCGACGCCGCCGCCCTGGCCGCAGCCACCCCGTGAGCATGTGACCGGCCGGTTCGCCGGCCGGTCACACCCCCAGCCCGAGAGCAGTGGAGCACCCATGTCGCAAAAAACCTCACCCACACCGGGTCCACGCCCGGTGACTCCTGCGCACCGGAACCTGGAGGTGCCCGCTGATGCCCCGCTGACCGGAATCACAGTCATCGACCTCTCCCGAGTACTCGCAGGTCCGTTCGTGTCCATGCTTCTGGGCGACCTAGGGGCAAACGTCATCAAAGTGGAACGACCCGGAACCGGCGACGACACTCGACAGTGGGGGCCGCCCTTCGCCGGTCCCCCCGGCAAGGAACAGAGCACATACTTCCTCTCCACCAACCGCAACAAACGCAGCATCGTCCTCGACTTTCGAGACCCGGAAGACTTCCAAACACTCCAATCATTACTGCGGCACGCGGACGTGGTCATCGAGAATTTCCGCCCCGGTGTGATGGACCGCCTGGGTCTGTCCTCGGACTTCCTCCAAGAGCTCAACCCTGACCTGGTGTGCCTGTCGATCAGTGGCTTCGGATCCATCGGACCCGACAAGGACCGAGTCGGCTACGACCAAATCCTGCAGGCAGAGGGAGGAATGATGGGGTTCACCGGTATCGGAACGCCCACCAAGGCAGGAGTCCCCGTCGCCGACCTCACCGCCGGACTGTTCGGTCTCGTGGGGGTCCTCGCCGCTTTGATCGAGCGTAACCGCAGCGGGCGAGGCCAACACGTTCACACCTCCCTGCTCGGCGCGATGATCGGCCTCCACGCCTTCCAGGGCACACGCTGGCTCATCGGTGAAGAGGTCCCGGGACCCGCCGGAAATCAGCACCCCACCGTGTGTCCGTATGGTCTCTTCTGGACCCAGGATGCACCCATCGTGATCGCCGTTGGCAACGACGACATCTGGCGCCGGTTCGCTCCCCTTGTCGGCATCAGCACCGACGACGAACGCTTCGTCTCCAACGCTGCACGACTCGCGCACGCAGCCACCCTCGAAGACCTCATCAACACGACACTCAAAGAAAAGCCCGTCGCCCACTGGATGTCAGCGCTCCAGGCTTCCGGTGTACCCGCCGGAGAGGTCAAAACACTAGATCGGGTCTACGACGACCCGCACGTACATGCCGAAGGGTTGGTAATGGACGTCGACCACCCCACACTCGGGCGGATTCGCCTGCCCGGCAACCCGATTCGTTTCAGCCGGTCACGGCCGGTAACACCGCTGCCGCCACCACTGCTGGGCGAGCACACCGACGAGTTAAAGGACCGCCAATGAACCTTTCGACCCCAGAGACGCTCGACTACCCATGGGGTCCGGCCCGCTCACCACAACAGCGCCACTCCGCAGCAGAGCTGCTCATCAGTGGCTTTCGACCCTTCGCCGATCCTCCGCGCAGCGCGGACCCCCTCCAATGGCCGGACTATCGCGAAAAGCTCACCCGAGCCCGCGAACACGCCGGCTCAGTTCAGGCGGTGACCGCTGGCACGGCATTGATCGATGGCCAACCATGCGTGGCCATCGCCTTCAACTTCGATTTCCTCGGCGGCTCCATGGGTGAGGCAGAAGGTGACCTCATCGTGCGGGCGATCGAAGAGGCCGCCAGGAATCGCCAGCCGCTGGTCTCCGTCGCGCAATCGGGCGGCGCGCGTATGCAAGAGGGCACCGTGTCACTGATCCAAATGAGCCACATCGCACGCGCACTCGTGACACTAGCTGCGGCAGAAACTCCGCATATTGCTGTCATCGACGATCCCACCACCGGCGGAGTGTGGGCGGCTCTGACAGCCGCCGCTGATGTCATCGTTGCCCGAGCCGGCGCACAAGTGGCTTTTGCGGGCAGCCGTGTTCGATCCGAGGCGGGCGCCGGTGACACTGCCTCCAACGCTGAAGGCAAACACTCAGCGGGTTTCGTTGATGTTCTGTGCGACGACGAGAATCTCCCAGCGATTGTTGGCAGCTACGTTCATCTACTTTCGCCGCTCACTCGCGGCGACTGTGCGCAACCAGATCTGCCGCGGCCCGCGCGAGGAGCCATTGAGTCTGATCTTCAGGGTTGGGACAGCGTCATAGCTGCCCGTAGCCCTTCTCGTCAGACCAGCGAGCAGTACCTCGGCGACTACTTCGAATCAACCCAGCCCCTTTCGGGCGACCGTGCAGGCGGGGTGGATTCCCAACTGGCGTGCGGCTTCGGGCGACGCAACGGGCGCACAGTTGCCTTCATCTGTCAGTTGGGGGGCACTGCTCATCCCAGCGGCTTCCGCACAGCCCGGCGCGTGTTGGCCCTTGCCGAACGCCTGCGCCTCCCTGTAATCACCCTGATCGATACCAGCGGCGCGGACAACAGCCCGCAGGGCGAACTGCTAGGCATCGGCACTTCGATCGCAGAAGTACTCCAGCAACTAGCAGCGACCACCGTCCCGGTCCTATCGATCGTCGTCGGCCAGGGCGTATCAGGTGGCGCGATCGCACTTGTAAATCCTGACAACCTATGGATGGCACCAGACAGCTACCTAGCGGTCATCGCGCCTGAGTCGGCAGCAAACATCCTCAAGCAGGACGTCGCGGAGGTGCCCGCAATTGCTCGAAGGCTCTCCCCATCTCCCCGAGACATAGTTGCACTCGGACTGGCCCGAGGCATCATCGGCTAGCAACCCCCGTCAACGTTTAGCCAGAGCAGGACCGTGCAGTACCTCCAAACTGCCTCGTAAGGCATGGGTTACGAGACGTCTCGTGGGCCACTCCCCCGCTGCCGCCACATTGCCGGAATCCCGCGGGACGGCGATTCTCGTAACTATGTATCGAAACCTCGTGTGCAGATTCGGTACTCATCGTTAGTTACGAGACACTCCGGGAGCCTGACATCGCGAAACTGATCGGATACGCCCGGGTCTCGACCAAGGGGCAGTCCGTTGACCGGCAAGAAGCCGACCTGCTGGCTGCCGGAGTCCGCCGGGATGACCTGTACCTCGACCACGGAGTGTCTGGGGCCAGGGCGACACGGCCGGCGTTCGACCGTGCGTTGGCCGCGTTGCACGATGGGGACACCCTGGTGGTCACCACCTTGGACCGCCTCGGCCGCTCGACACAGAACATGCTCGCGTTTGCCGACGACCTGAGAGCTCGCGGTGCGGGCCTGCGAGTCCTGAACCTCGGCGGCGGTGATGTCGACACCGCAACACCCATGGGCTCGATGCTGTTCACGATCATGGCGGCACTTGCTCAAATGGAACTAGAGATCAAACGAGAACGCGTCAGCGACTCCATCAACAAACGACGAGCCGCTGGCCACGACCTCGGCGGGCGGCCCCAACGCATCACCGACTCCCAGATCCGCAGCGCTATCCGCCTGATCGAAGGTGGAGACCCCGTCGCCCACGTTGCTCGCGACCTGGGAATGTCACGGGCAACGTTCTACCGCCGATCCCGCGCCCTGAGCATCTGATCACGCACCACAGTGCACACGCCTGTTGAACAAAACGACCACAGTGCACGCGAGTACTGAAGACCAAAGTTTCAACAGTCGCCTGCACAGGCCCCGCTAATCCCGGGATATCCAGTGCAAACGACTTCTGAAAATGACGAACCGCATCTACTCATCATGGCTCAACAACCCCACCACCGGGAAGACCTGAGACGTTTTACGGTGAGACAAGTAAGTGAGACACCACCCGCCCCGAAGACCCCGCCAGTGTCTGTGACAGCTTGAGTGGAGTCCATTAGGACGGCTTGATTGACTACCACCTTGGGCTTTGCCGGGGAGTCGTGACGGTCTGATTCACGTCCACCCGCACCGTTGATCATCTGACCTTGTGGTGTCAGCGGTGGAAGGCAGTTATGGAGTCCAGGGTGGATCTGTATGCACGAATCCGGCGCGATGCGCGGGTGGAGGAACTCTCGATCCGCGAGCTCTCTCGCCGGCACGGCGTTGCCCGCGAGACGGTCCGGGCAGCGTTGGCCAGGGCGGAGCCGTTACCGCGGAAGGTCCCGGAACGAGCCTCGCCCCGGTTGGACCGGTTCAAGGCGGTCATCGATCAGATGCTCATTGATGACCTCACGGCGCCAAGGAAGCAACGACACACCGCACGGCGTGTCCTGGCCCGTCTCGCGGACGAGCACGCTGCAACCGACGTGTCGTATTCGACGGTGAGAGATTACGTCGCTCGGCGCAGGCCGCAGATCAACGCGGCAGCGGGCCGTGCGCAGGACGCGTCCATCCCGCAGGAACACGCCCCGGGTGCGGAAGCAGAAGTCGATTTCGGCGACGTCTACGTGATGCTCGCCGGAGTGAAGACGAAGTGTCAACTGTTCGCGTTCCGGCTGTCTCATTCCGGGAGGGCCGTGCACCGGGTGTATCCGACGTCCGGGCAGGAAGCGTTCCTGGAGGGGCACATTGCCGCGTTCGAGGCGATCGGTGGGATTCCCACGATGCAGATCAAGTACGACAACTTGACCGATGCTGTGACCGCGGTGATCTTCGGCAAAGGAAGGCGCCGAACGGAAAATCCTCGGTGGGTGCTGTTCCGGTCCCACTACGGCTTCGACCCGTTCTATTGCATCCCCGGGATCGATGGTGCTCATGAGAAGGGCGGCATCGAGGGTGAGGTGGGCAGGTTTCGCCGCAACCGTCTCTCACCGATGCCGGTCGTGGACTGCCTCGCGGAGTTGAACAAGAAGATCATCGCCTGGGATCAGGCCGATGACGCCCGCCGTGTTGATAACCGGATCAGGACCGTCGGGCAGGACTTCG
>JALYUK010000447.1 GCA_030853805.1 Actinomycetota bacterium
AGGCGAACACCGGCAGCTCATCCCCTTTGGTGATCAGCTCGAACTGCGGGTGTGCCGCGATCCTGGACGACAGGTAGGTCGCCACGTCCCGGCTGGCCTGATGCACCTCGCGGAAGCCTTCCCGGCCCAGCCGGAAGAAGGTGTAGTACTGCGCTATCACCTGTGCGCCGGGCCGCGAGAAGTTCAACGCGAAGGTCGGCATATCGCCGCCCAGGTAGTTCACGTCGAAGACGAGTTCCTTGGGCAGCAGATCCTCATGGCGCCACAGCACCCATCCGACACCGGGGTAGACCAGTCCGTACTTGTGCCCGGAGGTGTTGATCGAGGCAACCCGAGGAAGCTGGAAGTCCCACAGCAGATCCGGGTCGACAAATGGCGCGAACAGCCCTCCGGAAGCTCCATCCACGTGCATCGGCACATCCGGCCCGCCCGATGCAGCCAACTCGTCCAGCGCGGCGGCGATCTCGGCGACCGGTTCGTAGCTACCGTCGAACGTGGAGCCGAGGATCGCGACCACCCCGATGGTGTTCTCGTCGCAGTACGCCGCCGCCGACTCCGCATCCAGGTGGAAGCGGTCCCCGCTCATCGGCACCATCCGGGGTTCGACGTCCCAGTAGCGGCAGAACTTCTCCCAGCACACCTGCACGTTCGCGCCCATGACGAGGTTCGGTTTACGGCTGGGGTCAGCGGTGGCCGCGACCCAGCGGCGCTTCAATGCCATTCCGGCGAGCATGCAGGCTTCGCTCGATCCGGTGGTCGAGCAGCCGGTTGCGTGCTCCGGGTCGGGCGCATGCCACAGATCGGCCAGGATCGCGACGCAGCGTCGCTCCAGCTCGGCGCTCTGGGGGTATTCATCCTTGTCGATGATGTTCTTGTCGAGGCAGTCGGTCATCAACGCCGTTGCCTGCGGCTCCATCCAGGTGGTGACGAAGGTGGCCAGATTGAGCCGGGAGCTGCCATCCAGCATCAGCTCATCCCTGATCAACTGAGCGGCGACGTCTGCCGGGACGGGCCCCTGCCGGAGCCTGGATGCGGGTGGCTCCAGTGACTCACCGAGAGCAGGATTTGCCGAAGTCATCAGCGCATTGGAGGTGCGTCCGGCGTGGGATCGGTGATGGTGCGCACCTGAGTGAAGAGGCATGCCCGTTACTATCGCGCCCAACCCTGGGCGTTGCGCGCAGACGCCGTCCGTAATACGGTGATCTGTCAGCTAATATTCAGCTATTTCCCATCCCCGATGCCGTGGCGCACCGGATTTTCCCGAAAGCAGAAGACCATGATCCGTCGTGTCGCCGCAGCAGCTGCGCTACCCATGATCGCCGGGCTGGGCATCGCCCTCGCGGCGCCCGCCCACGCCATCACCGACCACACCACCTCGGGCAGCACCACCCCGGGCCACAGCGCGCAGCGCCAGGCAATGCAGCATCAGTCGCTGCAGCGCGCCGCAGCAAAGATCAAGGCGAACAAGACGAGTGCGGACTCCCCGTTGGACGGCCCCTTCTACGGAAGCTGCCGGCTGATCGTTCCCACCACCGCGCGCGTGGTGCAGGACACCTTCGAGGTTCCGGTCAGGGTCACCGGCGGGTGTGCACTGCACCCCGGCCCACTCGCGATCTGGTACACCGGGCCCAGTTTCGAAGACGCCACCGACGGCATCATCTTTGCCAATGAAAAGAGCTCCACCTGGGATCTCTACCGCGAGACCCAGCTCGGCACGCGCACCTGGAAGGCATATGGCGCGATCGACGAAGCCGGCAACAGCTATTCCCAGGACACCCCGAAGACCACCGTCAAGGTTGGTTCGTGGTCTGGTCTGCAGACCAGCCGCTCGGGCAACAAGGTAACGCTGGCCTCCCGCACGGTGCGGTACGCCACGAGCTTGGACCGCAACATCGCGTGGGCCGATGAGTCGGGCACGATCCAGTACCGCGCGAACTCCGGGTCGGCGTGGACCAACCTGAAGACGTTCAAGACCAACTCTGCGGGCGCCACCAGCTACAGCTACAACACCTCCCAGACGCGCGACTACCGCGTGGTCTACAACGAGAACCCCTATATCTGGGGTTCAACCAGCCCGACCTCGCGCCGCTGACACCAGCAGCCGAGCCAGGAAGTCAGCCGAACGCGAGTACGCCCTACCGGCTGCTGGCCAGGTCGAGGTCCTCCGGGGTATGCAACCGCACCATCGTGCGTCCGACGTGCGCGGGCATCCGCGAGCGCGTGGCCAGTGACACCCCGATCATCGCGGCGAAGGCCAGCGGCACGGTGACCAGCGCTGGTTGGCTGATCACTGCACCGAGCGCGCCGCCGGGCTCGCGCCCCAGCAGCACCACGATCACCGCGGTCACCGACGAACCACCACCCACGACCAACCCTGCGATGACTCCTGCAGCAGTCAGCCCGCGCCACCAGATGCCCAGCAGCAGCATCGGCGCGAAGGTCGATGCGGCGACCGCGAACGCCAACTCGACGGCTTGCGCGACCGCGACCCCGGTCGCGGCCACCGTCAGGATCAACGCGCCGACCGTCGTCAGTACCGCGCCGACCCGGAACGCACGCACGCCGGCGAACCACCGCCCCAGTAGGTCCTGCCCCAACACCCCGCCGATGGAGACGACCAGCCCCGAGGATGTCGACAGGAACGCAGCAAACGCGCCTGCACCGAGCAGCGCGCTCAACAGGTCTGCGCCCATCCCGCCGAGCATCCGGCGCGGCAACTCCAGCACGACGGTGTCCGTCTGCCCGCTGCCGACGAGATCGAATGCGAAGACCCGGCCCAGCACCCCGTACACCGTCGGTAGCAGGTAGAACACGCCGAGCAACGCGAGCACCCGCACCGTCGTACGCCGCGCGGAGCGCCCATCGCGGTTCGTGTAGAACCGCACCACTACATGCGGCAGCCCCATCGTGCCCAGGAAGGTCGCCAGGATCAGCGAGTAGATGAGGTAGTTGTCATAGGGGCGTTGCATCGGCTCCAGCCAGTCGCTGGACTGCAGCCCGCCATGGGTACCCGTACGCGTGCTCCATACCCGCAGCAGGAAGAAGAGGGGTAGCAGCAGCGCCGCCAGTTTCAGCCAGTACTGGAAAGCCTGCGCGATGGTGATGCTGCGCATCCCACCCGAAGCGACGACGACCATGACCACGAGTGCGACGACGATGGCGCCCACAGCATCGGGTGCGCCGGTCAGCGCGTGCAGCGTGAGACCCGCGCCGAGTAGTTGCGGCACCAGGTAGAACGCGCCGACCAGCACCACGAGCACGCTCGCAACACGCCGCGCGACCAGGGACTCGACGCGGAACTGAGCGAAGTCCGGCAGCGTGTAGGCCCGCGAACGGCGCAGCGGCGCAGCGACGAAGACCAGCAGCAGCAGATAACCGGCCGTCCATCCGACCGGATACCAGAGCGCATCGACGCCATGGGCCAGGATGAGCCCGGCCACCCCGAGAAACGATGCAGCAGAGAGGTATTCCCCACTCACCGCCGAGGCGTTCAGCCCGGGGCCAACGGTGCGTGAAGCGACGTAGAAGTCACTCGTCGTGCGCGAGAGTCGAAAGCCGAAAATGCCCACTGCGAGGGTCGACCCCACCACCAGCAGCACCGCCGTGATGGCGAGCACGACGAAGGTGCTCACGGATCACCCGCGCCCGCGCGTTCGCCGACCAGCTCGCTGAAGAGCGCCTCGTGCCGGTCCGCGCGCCGGGCGTAGGACATACCCAGGACCCACAGGAAGGGGTAGACCAACCCCCCGAGCAGGATCCACGGCAGCGGGACGCCGATGACCTCGGTCCGTCGAGCCACCGGGAACAGCGCGAAGATCAGCGGAAGCGAGCCGAGCGTCAGCACCAGGATCGCGACGGTGCGCACCGCCAGACGCAGCTGCGCGCGCATCAGCGACTGCACGTAGACCTCGCCGACCGAGGATCCGGCATCGATCTCGGACGCGACTGTGGTGCTGCGCGGACGACCGGTCAGCGGCCTGGTCACCCGCACCCGACGCGGCGGATCGGACGGGGTCGGCACACTCATCTGAGGCTGCTCACAGCGGCTCCGGCAACTGCATCCGCAGCGCCTCGCGCACCTGCGCCGTGTGTCGCCGGCTGACCGGCAGCAGCACTCCCCCGACTACGACGCTGGCCCGTCCGTCCTCGACCCGCACCTGCTCGATGTAGCTACGCGCGACCAGCACCGAGCGGTGGATGCGCAGGAATCCGTGGGCGGCCCACCGCTGCTCCAGTGAGGTCAGTGGCAGTCGCACCAGGTGGCTGTCGGACGCCGTGTGCAACCGGGCGTAGTCGCCGTGCGCCTCGACGTACCGCACCTGGGAGCGCTGCACAAAACGGGTGACCCCGCCGAGCTCGACCGGGATGGTCTCGTCGGTATCACCGCCACCAAGTTGACCGGACACCGCGCCGCCACTCACCTCACCGCCTGTATCGCCACCTGTATCGCGAGCTTCGAGGGCCCGGCGTACGGCCTCGCGCAGGCGCTCCTCACGCACCGGTTTGAGCAGGTAGTCCACGGCAGCCAGCTCGAATGCCTCCACGGCGTGCTCGGTGTGTGCGGTCACGAACACCACCCGCGGTGGCTCGCGGAACTGCTGCAGCACCGCCGCAAGCTCCAGTCCGTCCAGCCCCGGCATCGCGATATCGAGGAAGACCGTGTCGACCGGATCTTCGCGCAGGCCCCGCAGAGCCTGCGCGGCAGATCCTGCGACCGTGATCTCACCGACCCGCTCGTCCCGCCGCAACAGGTAGGCCAGTTCTGCACGAGCCGGCTGCTCGTCGTCGACGACCAGCGCCCGCAAGGTAGCGCTCACGGACGCACCCCCACCGCGAACTTCGGCACCCGCAAGGTGACTTTCGTGCCCGCACCCGGTGCCGTCTCGACGACCAGGCCGTAGTCGTCGCCGTACGCCGTACGTAGCCGCGCATCGACGTTACCGAGCCCGATGGAGTCCATCGAGGCATCACCGGCGAGCGCTCGGCGGACCCGTTCGGGATCTTCACCCACTCCGTCGTCCTCGATGTAGATGACGGCTTCGCGCGACTGGTCCTCGGCGTGGATGGTGATATGGCCACCGTCAACCTTGTCAGCGATGCCGTGCCGCACTGCATTCTCAACGAGCGGTTGTAGCGATAGGACTGGAACTGTCACGGTGAGCACCTCGGGGGCGATGAGCAGAGTGACCTTCAGACGGTCGCCGAAACGGGCCTGCTCCAGGATGAGATAGCGCTCGACGTGGCGCAACTCCTCCTGCAGCGTCGTGTACTCCCCCAGACGCTGCAGCGAATACCGGGAGAAGTCGGCGAAGTCCAGCAGCAGCTCGCGGGCACGGTCGGGGTCGGTCCGCACGAACGAGGCAATTGCGTTGAGTGCGTTGTAGACGAAGTGCGGGGAGATCTGAGCACGCATCGCCCGCACCTCGGCCTCCATGAGCCGGGTCCGTGAGGTGTCGCGCTCGGCGAGCTCCAGTTGGCTGGAGATCCATGCAGCGACCTCGGTGGCCGCGCGTACCAGGCTCGCCGAGGTGCTCTCGGCGAAAACCTGCAGCGTGCCGACCACGGTGTCCTGGACCACCAGCGGGCATACGACCGCCTTGCGTAGCGGACACCCGGCCGCCTCACAGTTGAAGGACCGGTGATCGTGGACGCTCGTCCCACCATCGAGGATGACGCGACTCGCGAGTTCGGCGGCCCCCGCAGCATGAGCGGCCTCACCAGCGCCGTCCCAGGCCAGCAGGCCCTGCGTATCGGTCAGTGCAGCAGCTGTCGCGGGCAACAAGCTCCGCACGTGCCGGACCGATTCACCTGCCGACTCGGCACTGAGCCC
>JALYUK010000050.1 GCA_030853805.1 Actinomycetota bacterium
CACCTGGACCGACAGAACCCCGGTACCAGCAAAGCAGTAGACACAAAGCCGGAAGGCTACGTGGGCTGCGTATGGGGCGGCTGGATCCACTGTCCGCCCCGTACGCGGCGCCCGGACTTCGACGGGCGGGCGAGGTTGCTCTCCAGAGCGCCGATCCTCAGCGCACCTAGCAGAACTGGTAGCGCCCGCCAAATAAGTCGCCAAGATCGTCAACGGCAGTGCACGATCCGGTGAGCAGAACATTCGCCGCGGCGGTCATATCCGGGGCCGCGGACAGGGCTGATATCGCCAGCACATTTCAGCAGTTCGTATGGCAATGGGAACCACCTGGCGCACGGAGGGATGGCCGCATCGTGACGAGCATCGTGATCGCGGCTCACAACGAGGCGGCGGTGATCGGCCGTTGCCTTGACGAGCTCCTAGCCGACTCACAGCCGCACGAGTTCGAGGTCGTCGTTGTCGCAAATGGGTGCACCGACCGTACGGCGGACGTTGCCCGCCAGCGATCCGGGGTACGAGTAATAGAACTCGCACGACCCGGTAAGTCGAATGCGCTCAACGCGGGTGATACGGCAGCTGGGAGCTATCCGAGGGTCTATCTCGACGCCGACATCCTCGTCACCACGGCCGGGATGCGCCGCCTGCGCAGCGCCCTCGTGGATGCCACTGATCCACCATTGGCGGCCTACCCTCGCCGAGAACTCGACGTAAGGGGTCGTCCGCTGTTGGTGCGCGCTTACTACGCGGTCAGCAGCCGCCTGCCCGCCTACGAGAGCGGGCTGTTCGGGCGCGGGCTGATCATGCTCTCCGAGGTCGGGCGCCGCCGATTCGACGTATTTCCAGAAATGATTGCCGATGACCTCTTCCTCGATGCGCAGTTTCGAGCTGAGGAATGTCAATTCGTATCTTCGGTGGGCACAAGGATCGCCACTCCATTGCACACGCGCGACTTGGTGAATCGGCTGGTAAGGGTTCGGCGAGGCAACGCCGCGATGCGTTTAGCCGCGCGGGACGGCGACATCCAGGTGCCGATCCGAGCTGCTGACCGGATGTCTTGGCTGCGCGACGTCGTGGTCCCGCTCCCCTGGCTCGCGCCTGCCGCGACGGTCTATGTCGTCGTCACGGTCTGGGCGGCGCTGCGCGCACGTCGTCCAGTCGCGGATCTGGCAATGTGGGAGCGCGACGAGTCAACCCGCGTGTCGGATGACCTCCACGAGTCGACTACGTGCGCGCGTTAGGCCCGCACCGGTGGAGGGCCGATGTCACCCGGGTTCCTATCTGGATTGCCATCGCCGTCGTCGTCCTGGTCACGGCCATGAGCTTCATTGTCGGTCGCGGCCATACTTCACGATCTGGGTCGGTCCCCACCTCACCTACCGATGCGCAGCCGCGTGACTCCGCACCATTGGGTACGAGACGAGGTCTTTTCAAACGATCCGACTACCCCAGTGCGTCGAATACGGGTGTTCCTGCTGGCACGAGGTTGGCTCCGTATACCGGCCCGTGCACCATCAGGGATGGTTCAACGGTAACGATTACCGCCAAGGACGTCGCCGCCAAATGTGATGCGCTGCAGGCCTACAACGGGTCATTCGTGATCAGTAACTCAAAACTGACGCGGGTAGCGGCCCGCTGGCCAGGCAAGGTCTCCGTGACCAACTCCGACATCTTCGCGGGCAACCAATCCGCCTCCAGCGCCGCGATCTCCTACAACCTGACTTACCCCAAGACGGGGTACAACCTGGTCATCAAAGGCACCGACATCTCCGGCGGTAAAGACTCCGTGGACTGCCGTGGCAACTGCGACATACAGGACTCCTACCTGCATGGGCAACGCTCCTACGGCGGGGCGCACATCCAAGGCTTCCTGAGCAGCGGCGGAAACCACATGCTGTTGCGGCACAACTCCATCTCCTGCGACCCACCCACAGGGCAAGGAAGCGAATGCACCGCCGACGTAGCCCTCTTCGGGGACCTCGCACAGGTCAACGACGTCATCATCGACAACAACCTGATGCTCGGTGGACCCGACCCGGCCTACTGCCTCTACGGCGGATACCAACCCGGCAAGAATTACCCCGTCTCCACCAACGTAGTCATCACCAACAACGTGTTCCAAACCGGCCCCTACGGCAAGTGCGGCCACTACGGCCCCACGACTTCCATCAACACCAACGCCCCAGGCACCGTGTACTCCGGAAACACCTGGACCGACAGAACCCCCAATGCCAGCAGAGGGTGATCGCCACCCATCTCCAGATGCCGCACAAGCTCCGAGCGTCTACAAGGCGGCGGAGGCCAGCGATCCGCCGGCCCCGACACGGCCCGGCCGCCACAGCTCATCAACGAGATCGTGCGTCACCCGAATGTTCCGGCGGCTCGACGCACCGAACACGATGGACTCGATATTTTCGTGTTCGCAGACCCATTCCAGTGCCTCCCGGGGCGGGATAGCACCCGATGCAAAAATCGACATTGCGACGGCTCGAAAGCTTCGGGTGCGCAAGGCATCTTCGTAGGCGTCAAGTCCGCCGCACATACGAAAGCCGATCTTGTTGATGTTGGAGCAGACAACCGGGTTCTCGACGCCGACGCGATCGAGGGTATCCAAGAGCATCGGCAGGTTCATGGTGATGAACCCGGGCTCCGCGTTGTACCGCTTGCGGATGTGATCGGCAAAGATCGCAAACGCGTCATCGAATCCAAGCCCCAGCAGGAGATCCACGACCACGTTCTGCAGGAAGATCACCGGTGTCGACAATCCCTTGAACATCGACATTTCGGCATCCACCAGCAAAGTGGTGACGCCCTCGATGTCCTTGCCGGCCAGTGATCGGCCGCCGCGTAAGGCAGCGTTGAGCATGCCCTCCTGGGGGAGGAAGCGCCTGATCGCGCCGAGCATGCCGGAGTCGGTCACAGCATTCGCATATTTGTGCGCATAGGGCATCGATGGCGCGAACGACATTCCTTCGTAACGGCCCGGGTGAGCCCGCACGTGGTCGCAGATCAACGACACCCGATCGTGCGTGGTGCACATGAAGGTTCGAACGCCCTCGTCATAGGCCGCATCGATCACCTTGAGGATGGCGTTGATATCGTGAAACTGCAGAGTCTGCGCGCGCGCTCGATCCTCAGACATATGGTTGATTCCGAAGAATTGGTTGTCCCCGAGCATCAGCCGATCCATGACGGTGGCCTGTTGCGTGGTGACCATCTGCATACCTCTTGTCATCTAGAAACTCGACTTCTCCATCGGCGCGTACCGGGCTCGGACACTCCGGAGGACGCAGGAGACGCGATTGCCCCGCCGCGCTGCGAATCGGCAAGGATGAGGGCCAGCGCCCGGTCGGTCACAATGGCGCTGCCGAAATCGTTGAGTCCATGTAGGTCGCCCGCCACGACACGGTGCACAAAGCTGTCGATCTGCGCGCTGTACTCCTCGCCGCGCAAGTAGAACCACACCGGAGGCGTCAATTCGGTGGTGTACCGCACATTCCACCCAGCGCAGTACCCCGGGGGAATCCTCGCCCCATCCCGTAGGTAGACATCCAGATCTTGCCGGTCTACTGAGATCTTTCCCTGCGTGCCCCAGATGGTCAGCTTCGTCGACATCTTTCGTTGGGATTCATCGGACCAGCTGACGGACACCTGGGCGCTTACATCGCCCGGGTAATAGAGCGTGCTGGAGACCTCATCATCGATCTCCGTTGAGAAGACCTTGCTGAGGACGCTCCCGCCTGCACCGATCGGTGCTCCGAGATACCAGTTCGCAAGATCGATCGGGTGTGCCGCGTAGTCGTAGAGGCACCCACCTCCGGCGGCGCGTCTCGATCGCCATCCGCCACTGCTCGGTTTGAGTACAACAGGCCCGTAAGCCTCGGCAAGCACCCGCGTTACCCGCCCGACCGCTCCCTGGTCGAGAAGCGACTTGACCTCACGGAACGAGGCGACGAAACGATTGTGGTAGCCGACCTGCGTCACGAGGCCTCGGTCGTCCGCCAGGTCTGCCAGCGCGAGCCCCTGGTCTCCCTCGAGGCAGAACGGCTTCTCGCAGAAAACATGCAAACCACGATGCAGCGCGGTTCGAACCATCGGTGCGTGCAGGTGGGTCGGCGTGGCGATGATCACGGCGTCCAGCTGCATTTCAGCGAGCATCTTGTCGAAGCTGGTGAAGACCGGGACTTTCGTGTATTTGTTGAGGACATCCAAGACATATCCGGACGAGTCGCAGATAGCCGCAAGGTTGATTACGGGATGGGCGCGGGCCATCGACAAATGAGACAGTCCCATCTTGCCGAGCCCGACGACCGCGAGATTGATCACCCTGTCAACCCCAATCTCCTCGTAATTGAGTCTGGCTGTCATCAGTAGGCGCCAGTTCCGTGTAGGACGGCACGTGTTGTGCGCCAGAGGATCTGCAGGTCCAGGAACATCGACCAGTTGTCTATGTACCGCAGGTCCAGGCGTAGTGACTCGTCCCACGTCAGGTTGCTGCGCCCGCTCACCTGCCAGAGGCCAGTCAGCCCCGGCTTGACCCGCAGCCGCCGGACCGCGTCGGCCCCGTAGCCGTCAACCTCGGACCGCAGTGGTGGCCGGGGACCCACGATCGACATGTCACCGTGCATGACGTTGATCAGCTGCGG